>JAVZCK010000001.1 GCA_038874435.1 Thermoplasmata archaeon | reverse complement strand
TAACACTTTCTATGCCTCGGTGGAATTTTGAAAGACCCGTTTGAAAATTTATAAGAAAGATGTATCAGGAGCTTTGCATACTGGCATCAATTTTTGAATTTTAGCCAGTATCTTTCGGAGATACTGTATGCAAATTTTGCCTGCTGGGCTTTTCCTTATCCCTCACAGTCCATGCACAAACGAGATACCAACTGCACCAAAAACAAAAATTTTATACCATAACTGCGTATATGCTACCGATTGAGTGGTGCCTTCCATGACAAAAAGCGAGGAGAAAAAACATCTTAAACCAGAGAAAAGGGTGGAACATAAAATAAAACCAGACGAAACCATTGAAGAGGTCATGAAAATAATTGAGCAACTTCAGACGAAACATCCAGATAGAGAGTTCTTTCTAGATGGGGACGAGTTCGCAATTTGCTCCAGACCAAAAAAAAGTGAGACAGATGCCGGTAGAAGTTGAGGAAGTTTTTGTAGAAATGCAGAAAATTGGGAGATTAATGCACGAAGCTGGTCTCGTACTTTCGGCTCATAGTGGAAATATAAGTGTGAGGAGAGGCGAAAGAATTTATATAAAGAGGAGGGGAAGCATGTTAGCTGCACTGAACAAGGAGGATATAGTAGAAATGTCACTAAACGGTGCTTCTGCGGGTACATTCCTTGCCTCCACTGAAGTAAAGGTACACCAAGAAATTTACAAAAATACCTCTGCCCTTGCAGTAGTGCATGCACATTCTCCTTATGCCATTGTAGAATCGTTGAACCATGATGAGATAATTCCAATTGATGAGGAAGGGGCTTACTATCTGAAAAAAATTCCTGTTCTCGCTGTTAAAAATGCGATAGGTTCGGAAGAAGTCGCACGGCAATTGCCTGACCTCCTCAAAAAATACCCTGCAGCAATTGTCAGAGGCCATGGCTTGTTTACAACAGGCATTAACCTTGAGAGTGCCTACGGACTGGCTACTGTTGTGGAAAGCGTTTGCAAATTAAGGCATCTTGCAAGAAACTCAGGTATCAACATCCAGAATGTGAAGTTGGGGGATTGGTGAGTGTGATTAAGGAACTGTATGTCAGGGCAATCGTGCATGCTACAGAATCCCCAGAAAAAGTAAGAGAGGTTGTCAACCTTCTTGCACCTGACGCAAAAATAAAAGAAATCTACACTACTGGCTATCATGGCAATGAAATTATTGTACTTGAAACAAGAAGTGTAAACGATTTTATAGGCATCGAAGAGATGCTTAAACGAGATGGAGTTTTTGAAGAAGTGCTTAAAAATCCAGAGATTTACATTGAGGAAGGGACTATCCATCTGAAGATTGATAAACAGATGCTTTACGCTGAGAAAAAATTTGTGATTGGTGGTACAGATGCAATCTCAGTCCATCTTCAAATTGGTAGCAAGTCGGAAACAAGAGAAAAGACGGTTAACAGAATAAAGAAATTTATGAGGGGTGAGGAAGAATGATGGGTATTGAGAAGACAAGGTTCGTGCTCGTGAAGAGAGTTAAAACAGGGAATGAGGTCATTTCTCTTGGTAGTGCCTGGGGGTTCTATTTCCTCGGACTTAAGAACGGCGAATTGAAAAAATTTAACTCAGAGTGGAATGAAGTTGATGTTCTTAAGACCAATGGACAAATAAGAGGGATTGCAACCTCTGACGATAGAATTTTTCTCACTTCTTGGGATAAGAATATCTACTGTGTAAGCAAGGACATGAAAGTCCTATGGAAAAAGCAAGTAGATTCCTTTCCATTTGGGATAAGTGCTGGAAAAAACTTTGTGGTTTACACTACAAACAGCGGCACTATGGCGGTCTTTGATAATGAAGGCAATCCACTCTGGGATAAAAAATTTGAGGGCACAGTTGAATGCGTGAAGGTAAGTGAGGGCCGAATTTACACTGGGACTTACAAAGGAGAAGCCCTCGTGTTTGATGCAAATGGAAACCTACTCTGGAATTTCAACTGCAACGACATAATAAAGAGTATTTGCATTGGTAAACAATTTTATGTTTACACCACTGCAACTGGGAGGGTGTTCATGTTCAGAGATGATGGGACCATGTACTGGGTACAGCAAGAACCTTCGCCGGCTATCACTTCCGAGACCGCAGAGAATCGGATCGCTGTTGGCTTCTTCAACAACTCAATCTTATTTTTTGACAAAACAGGAAAAATACTCCAGCGATTAGAAGAAAACACAAAGCTGAACACATTGATGTTCAGAGATGCTACGACCTTTATTACTGGTACACAGTGCGTAAATATATACCAGAATTTCTCGGATGAAAATGTGGAAATTCTTTACGAAGTTATGTGCATAGGCGGAAAATGTGGTACCTTCATTTCTGCAGAACTTCTGGACACATGTCCACAGTGTGGTTCAGATAAGATTATTTCAAGAGTTGTGGAAGAACGAAGATTTACAAAGGAGTTTGATTAAGAAATGTATCAGAAAGATTATATAAACATAGCAAGACAGATAGGAAGTTTTGAAGAGATTCCTACTGTTGCAAGAAGATTGGGATTGAACGAAGAACTTGTGCTGGTGATATACACCCAGAAGGTTTCTAGAGATGTAAAACACAGATACTACATCATCAAGAAGCAACTGCCAGTAATCAAGAAAGAATGGGATGCGGGTAGAAGTTTATGCGAACTTGGAAGAAAATACGGAGATTTTCCACCCTTGCTCCTTGGTTTTATGCTTTTCACTGCAAACGGGACCACAAGGCGACAATTCTGGGGTTGGGTGAGGGATGCTGCAAAAATAGAAGACCCTAGGATAAAGAAAGAGATTGAAGAGGCAGCTGAAGCTGACATTGTGTATTCACCAAATGGCATGGAAATTCAAAAGAAAAGAGGAAAGGTTGGCGAGGAGAAACTTTACATGGCACTGGACGAACGAAACATAGATTACAGAACTGAAAAGGACCTTGTGGGAAAAGTGCGGAAGACTCCTGATGCCCTGTTGCTCACGCCCCTACGTGTTGGCAACTTCCAGATTAACTGGATAGAATCAAAGGCAAACTTCGGGGATGTTGTTGAAGTCAGACATAATACAAAAAAACAGTTCTGCGAATATGTGAAACTTTTCGGTTCTGGGGTTGCAGTTTACTGGTTTGGATTGGTAAAGGACTTCGAGCGTACAAAAGGCGTGTGGATATTCGATGAAAATGGATTTTACACACTGCTCAGAAAAGCAGCAGTGTTGCCAAGGAGAAAACTAAAATTTCTTGGTGATATAGCTTAGAACACTCTCAAACACGGCTCTTCCATCCCCAACATTTTCTCCAATGTCGTTTTGGGTCCAGTCCGGATGCTGAATTCTATAAAATACCCGTTCTGGATGTGGCATCATGCCAAACACATTGCCTATACTGTTACACAGTCCTGCAATGTTATAGATTGAGCCATTTGGGTTCCAGGGATAGCCCGTGTAGTTTCCCATATAATCTACATACCTAAATACAATCTGATCCTTCTCTATCATCTGTTGAAGCATTTCCTCACCTTTACCCTCTGGCAGTATCAACTTGCCTTCCGCGTGCGCAGATGGGATTAGAAGATTTCTACCTTTCCTTATGTTCTTTGTAAAAACGCACTTGCCCGCATTTTCGCATTTTACATAGGTGGGCCTACACTCAAATCTTGCAGAATCGTTGATTCCTAATGCGATTTCTGGAACCTCAGAATAGATTTTGTCTATCCCTGGCAGAAGACCTAATTCAACAAGAACCTGAAAACCATTGCATATGCCCCCTACTGCATATCCTTTTTCTACAAAATCCACTAAATCCTTCATCAATGCATTTTTCATTCTAGCAGCGAAAATTGCCCCAGCCCTAACATAATCCCCAGAAGAAAATCCACCAGGCAACATAAGAATTTGATACTCGCTTAATGCTCTCTTTTTCTCAGGAGAGCAATCCCCAGTCAACTGCTTCAGATGGACTATCTCCGCCTGGGCACCGAGACGTTTGAAGCATTCTGCCATCTCCAGCTCACAATTCGTGCCTTCAATTCTAAGCACACACACCTTCACATCCGCAACATTCATGAAAAAGAAAAAACAAACCGATTATTTAAAAGCATCACCTTGTTTCCTAATCCCACAACAGAAAAACCGAGAATTAAAAAGTGAGATAAAAATAAATACCAAAAAGCCCATAACCTGATTGTGCTTGGAGACAAAAACAAGGTATTACTGCAAATGGCAAATGAAATTCTCAAAATGTTGAGGACAAGTTACTCCTATATAGAAATTACATCTCTAATGAAAAACTTTTCAATCAAATTCCCCAGGTTCAAGGTAATCCAGGTCACACCCTCTTACACTGTAACCATCGCAGGTACTGGTGAAATTGATGTTATTTTTGAGTTTCTAAGAAAAACTTATGTTCTTATATCTGAGACAGAGCAGGAAATCGCAAAACGAATGAAAAACTACATTCTAACTTACAGCGAAAAAACTGAGATAGTCCTTAGTATGCTAGCAAATGATGTTACATCCATCATCAAACCATATGAAGAAAAAGAGGCACGAGAGGTGTTGGAGGCCGCTGGGGAGGATTTTTTCGCGATGCACCTCTTTGAATTGCTTTGCTCAGAACTGCTACTACCCATTCCTCCTGATGAGCCACTGTATGGAAAAATAAAAGATCTGCAGATTGTGGATGAAAATATTTCGGGTATTCTGGTTGAAGTTGGAAAAATTAGATTCGAAAAAAAACTTACAGGGGATTACTGGAAAACTTTCAACATTATCCTCAATGAAATTCTGAATTATTATGAGGAGAAAGAAGGCAATGTTGGTTTAAAGAAATTTTTTGATGTAACCCAGCGAATTCTGCATCAATACGAAAAAACCGCTGAGCACATCAAGGCAAAGGAAAAATTGTTCAGGGGTTGCCTTGCAAGCAAGGTCAAAATTGATGTTACAGGCATTGAACGCATCATCGAAACTGGGTCCGTGCCAAGACAAGGAATAATTTCAATTAAGGTTGACAAAATCGGAGAAGGTGTGGCCTTAGGAAACGCCATCGCCTCGAGCTTTCTGACAAGATTTGGTGCAATGGGTGTTGTGGTTTCTACAATTTCTGTTGAGGAGTATATGGACCTCTCTTCTCTGCAGTTTGAGGCCGAACATATAAAGAAGAGTGTCATCGTAGACTGGTATACGGGAAGGCATAAAACAGTAGAAACAATAAGCCAGGATGGACGGCTCATAACCGTCTCAAGCACCCTGCTATCCTTGGAGATGGGAATAAAAAAGGCAGTTGAAAACCTCCAGTATTCCCCATTAAAGGTGTTTTTAATTGAACTCTCAAGTAACACAGTTAATCCAGAAAGCGAAGAATTTACAAAATTTCTGGAAAATTTAAAAAATCTAGCATATGAAAGGGATGTGCTTTTTGTAGTTCTTAACAATCGTAATGCCCCCAAGTCATTTGATGCAAAGATTGCAAATCTCGCTGATGCCGTTCTGGATATTTACAATACTGCAGATGGCACTAAAATAAAAGCTATCCATGTGAAATGGGAGGAGCCAGATTATACAGAATATCTCCTTACAATTGAAGGAAGAAGAATCGAGATTGGAGCAAGGAAGAAGAAAAAACCTACAAGAACGCTGGAAGAGGAGCTAGGGCTTGAGGAAGAAGACCCGATTGACAAATACAGGCGGCAGTTGGGTCGCACCTACAACTACAGAATCGTAGAGAACGAGTATCTGCT
Source organism: Thermoplasmata archaeon (assembly GCA_038874435.1). Classification (NCBI taxonomy): domain Archaea; kingdom Methanobacteriati; phylum Thermoplasmatota; class Thermoplasmata; species Thermoplasmata archaeon. Next base: position 213,716 of record JAVZCK010000001.1, on the reverse strand, counting down.
TTGTCTCCGGATTCCAAGAGAAACAGTGGAAGATCTGAGAGACGAAGATGTGATCACTATAGCCGGAAGATTAAGGCGCGAAAATCTTGAAAAACTGAAAGAAAAAATCCTTTCCGTATATATTATATGTGATAACAATTACGTGGAGACCGACATTCACAGATTCATGGATGCAATTACAATGCGAAGGGCGTCACCAATCCACAGGGCCGCCGAGGAAATCAAAAGTTTGAGAATTGGTGAGCGAGATCCAGTGATAAGGAAACTCCTTGATGAACTCAGCAGAACAGGTGCAAGATTGGGTGCAAGGTTGAGAAGAGGAAGCAAAGCTGCCGAAATCACTGCGACAGCAGGTAGAGGGAGAGTTGTGGGCTACAAACAAGCAGGAGAAAATCCACAAGATATTGCATTGCTGCCAACAATTAGAGTGGCTGCTGCAAAGGGGCGCAGAGGAAACTCAAAATTTGTGGTGGAAATCAAAAAAGAAGATTTCCAGGAAAAGATTAGGAAGACTAGGACACCGGTGTATCTCTGCTTTGTGGTGGATACTAGTGGTTACGAAGAGCCAGAAATCCGTGGTAAAATCGTTTCCTCCCTTGTAATTTCCATGCTTAAGGATGCGTATGAGAGGAGAGATCAGGTCGCCCTTGTGACCTACTCAGGTAACCATGCAACTGTTCAGTGTAACTTTACCACCGATGTGGAATATGTGGGCAGTTACATGAAAAATGTTGAGTTCGGGGGACTTACCCCACTGGGCTCTGGATTGATGACGGGCTTAAATGTGCTCCATGCAAAGGTAGGGGACCGAGTAGGCGTCGTGCCTATACTCATTCTCCTCACAACTGGCAATGCAAATGTGCCTATAACACCAGGCGGCAACATTCGCAGAGAGCTTCTTTCAATCTGCAGGTTGATATGGAACTCTGGCTACAAAGTGCTTGTCGTGGACATATCCGAACGTGGTTCAAATCTAGCAAGAGAAATTGCACTTCTTACAGGAGGAAGATACTATCATCCACAGAATTTGAGATATCAGAAAGTGGCGCTCACAAGAAACTTGCTAGATGCCCTGCGCACTAAGGATTTGAAGAGTGCAATAGAGGCCAGCAAAAAATTCTTAAAGGAAAGATAACCATTTTCAGCTGCTCATTTATGAACTGGCTCTCATTTTAGTAAGTAGCACTTTCACTCACCCCTCCTGTAAAGGTTTATATTCTCGCATTGCATCCTTAATCACGGTGAAAAAATGGCAGAAGACGAAATCGAAAAAATACCTGGAGTCGGCGAAGCTACAGCTGAGAAATTGAGGGAGGCAGGATTTACAGACATAATGTCCATCGCTGTTTCCTCTCCTCAGACCCTTGCAGAACTCTGCGAACTTGGGCAGGCACAAGCCCAGAAGATAATTGTGGCGGCTAGGAAGATGGCCGAGATTGGTGGATTTGAGACGGGAGATGTGATTCTCGAGAAGAGAAAAAAGGTAGGACATCTCACCACAGGATCCAAACAACTAGATGCGATAATGGGTGGGGGTTTTGAAACCCAGGCAATAACAGAACTATTTGGTGAGTTTGGCTCTGGTAAAACCCAAATTGCACATCAGTGTGCCGTGAATGTCCAGCTTTCTGAAGATGTGGGAGGGCTAAACGGTGAGGCGATAATTATCGATACAGAAAACACATTCCGGCCTGAACGGATTATCCAGATGGCAAGTGCACTTGACCTGGATCCAACTCAAGCCCTGAAAAAAATTCATGTGGCAAGAGCATACAACTCCAATCATCAGATGCTGTTGATGGAGAAAGTGAATGAAATTGCAAAGGAACACAACGTCCGTCTTCTCATTGTGGATTCTCTTACCGCTCACTTCAGGGCAGAATACATTGGCAGGGGTGCACTTGCTGAACGACAACAGCAATTGAACAAGCACATGCATGAACTACTGAGATTTGGTGACATCCACAACGCAGTGATTCTTGTCACAAACCAGGTTTCAGCTAGACCTGACGTATTCTTTGGGGACCCGACTAAACCAATCGGAGGCAACATTGTGGCCCACACATCTACCTTTAGAATTTACTTGCGAAAAAGTAAGGGCAACAAACGAATCGCGCGATTGATTGATTCTCCAAATCTCCCAGAGGCAGAGGCAGTGTTTTCTGTAACGGAGGATGGAGTACGAGATGACTGAAAAATAAATCTTTTTATCTCCCTTCTTTTTGCCCCGTTTGGTGGCAGAATGTACAGCATGATTGTACACGGTGGTGCATGGGATATCCCTGATGAGCTTGTAGAACCACACATCAAAGGCGTAAAAAAAGCACTGGAAATAGGACTTGACTTGTTAAAGAATGGTGGCACTTCTGAAGAGGCAGTAGAAGCTGCAATTGCCTGGTTGGAAGATGATCCTGTGTTCGATGCAGGAAAAGGTTCGTTTCTCAACAAAACTGGTGAGGTTGAACTCGACGCCATAATGTATGATGGCAATAGAATGTGCTTCGGATCCTGTATGGGCGTAAAGACAGTAAAGAATCCGATAAAGCTCGCTAGAATACTGATGCGAGAAAATGAGGTGTCAATCCTTGCTGGAAATGGAGCAGATGAGTACGCTAGGAAACACGGACTTGAGATTGTGGATAACTCTTACTTTGTGGTAGAGCGGGAGAGAAAGAGATTTGAAGATTTGAAAACGAAAAATCTTCACCCAAGTGCATTCTTTCATCATGGTACTGTGGGTGCTGTAGCTCTTGACAAAGATGGTACGATAGTTGCAGGAACTTCCACAGGAGGAACTCCTCACAAACTACCAGGTAGAGTCGGTGATTCGCCGATCCCCGGCGCTGGTGCCTTCGCAAATTCCATTGCAGGTGCTTCAGCAACTGGTTATGGTGAAGCAATATTACGATGTCTTATCACATTTAGAGCGTGCGAAACTGTTGAAAATGGCATTTCTCCAGATATCGCCTGTAAAGAAGTAATAAAATTCCTTGAGATGAAAACAGGATCATTTGCTGGCATAATCCTTCTCAGGAGCGATGGTACCGTTGGATTTGCATACAATACACCCAGAATGGCAAGGGCGTATCTGAAAAAAGAGAAAATCGTTGTGGATGTGTAAAAAATGGTGAAATGTGCAAAGGTTGAAAGGCAAAATGCTGACAAAGCTCTCCAAGAAATTAAAAAAATCGGGTTATTTGAGAACAAATACAGAATCGAGAGAGACGAGAATTTTGTATATATTCCTTTAAAAGAGATAGTAGATAGATTTACCATTTTAGCAGAGAGACATATAGATATTGTTGAAATGGAGCTTGAGAGAAGTTTCGAAAGACCTAAACATTACTCTGAGCTTCTTTCACTGCCCCCAGAAATTAAGGCAAAGCTCCCTTCAAGCTTTGACATCGTAGGAGATATTGCAATAATTAAACTGGTGGAAATTATCAAGCCATATGAGAAAGAGATCGGAAATGCTCTGATAAAAGCCCATCCATCAATTAAAACAGTGCTCGCAGACGAGGGTGTAGAAGGGGATTTTAGAGTTAGAAAGGTTAGATTTGTTGCAGGTGAGAAAAAAACTATCACATTACATAAAGAATATGGATTAGTTTTTGAAGTTGACCTTGCAAAAGTTTACTTCTCTCCTAGATTGGCAAATGAACGTCAGTTTGTATGCTCCGAAATTGTTTCACCATCCGTCGTAATCGATATGTTTGCCGGCATTGGTCCTTTTTCAATTACAATTGCCAAGAAACATCCAGAGGCAAGTGTTTATGCGATAGACAAAAACCCAGATGCATACACCTTGCTTCTTAAGAATATTGCACGTAATCATATAAAAAATGTGTTTCCGGCCTGCGGTGACGCTGTTGCTGAAATTCAGAAACTGCCAGATGCTGACTACATCATTATGAACCTACCCCACAGTGCTGAAAAATTCTTACTGGATGCCATAAAGAAACTGAAAAAAAATGGGAAAATCTTTCTTTATACAATATGCGAAAGAACTGAAATAGAGAAAAAAGCGGAAGAGATAAAGAGAAATGTGAGAGGGGAGGGTATGGAAAGTAGTGTGGAATACCACGAAGTACATACATACTCCCCTACTTCCTCAGTTTTTGGGCTTGTGATTCGGGTATCTTCGTGATTTTTATAAGGAAAAATTTGTGATACTTCACCAATTTTCTAATTAGAAGAAGTGAGACCACCTCAACAAATGCCTTTATATAATAGATTTGAATTAGCATTACACAATGCCCGAACTGAGGAAAGATTATATTACTGACTGCTGGGTTGTGATTTCAACTGAGCGAGCTCAACGTCCCTCTGATTTTAAAAAGGAACCAGAAGTACCTACCTCAAAAGAGACCTGTCCTTTCTGCCCAGGTAGAGAGCATATGACACCACCAGAAATTTTAGCTTACAGACCTGGAAACACTGCACCTAACACTCCTCAATGGTGGCTCAGGGTGGTGCCCAACAAGTTTCCCGCGCTTAGAATTGAGGGAGATGTGAATCACAGAATTGTCCAGGTTTTTAACAAGATGAACGGAGTAGGAGCCCATGAGGTCATCATTGAAAGTCCAGAACATGATGCAACAATTGCAACAATGCCTCTAAAGCAGGTGGAAGAAATTGTAAATGCCTACAAAGATAGGTATCTTGATTTGAAGAGAGATACTAGGTTTAAGTACATGCTGATTTTCAAAAATCATGGGCGGGGTTCGGGTGCCTCATTGTCGCATCCTCACTCCCAACTGATAGCAACACCCATGATTCCGAAACACATCATGGAAGAATTAAGGGATGCCTACAACTACTACAGTTTTACTGGTGGCATCTGCATCTACGACGAGATCGTCTCTACCGAGCTAGAAGAGAAAGTGCGAATCGTGCTCGAAAATGAGTATTTCATCACCCTGTCTCCTTATGCACCCAGATTTCCTTTTGAACTCTGGATTCTACCAAAACGTCATGACCCCTACTTTGAAGACATGGATGATACTGAACGAAGATACTTCGCAATGATTCTCCAAGAAACTTTAAGCAGATACCACAAACTCCTGGATAACCCCCCATACAACTTTTACATTCACACTGCTCCATGCGATGGCAAAGACTATAGATTCTATCATTGGCATCTAGAAATTACACCAAGACTCACAAATCCAGCAGGGTTTGAAAGAGGGACTGGTTTCTATATAAATCCAATGCCACCAGAAGAAGCAGCAAGGTTTTTGAGAGAGGGAAAGTGAATACAGACATCTGCTATCTTTATATAGATGGTGTATATCAGATATGATACGGAGGAATTATAATGACTACAGCATATGATGTGCCTCCCGAGGAACTTATAAAAAAATTAACTGAGAAGATTAAGGCAGACGGTAGTTTCACACCCCCAGAATGGGCGAAGTATGTGAAAACTGGTACGCATGTGGAACGCTCTCCTGTTCAGGACGATTGGTGGTATACACGAGTTGCGTCAGTTATGAGAAAGATTTACATCTTAGGACCCATCGGGGTTGAAAAGTTAGCCACTGAATATGGGGGTTTCAGGAGACGGGGTGCTGCACCAGGCCATCCGCGGAAGGGTAGCAGAAACATTCTTAGAAAAATTTTGCAGCAGCTAGAAAATGCTGGATATGTGGCGAGAACAAAGCGCGGTAGAGTCCTGACGCCTAATGGTAGAAAAGTCATTGATGGGCTTAGCCATACAATCCTAGTAGAACTAAGTGCAAAAAACGAGAATCTCAAAAAATATCTGTAGGGTGAGGAAAAGATGGAGGGTGATGAGGAACTGGAAGAGTTGCGCCGCAGGAAAATGATGCAGCTCCAGATGGCTGCACAACAGGAAGCTGAACGACGTGAAAAAGAACGGCAGATTCAGGAGTTAAAGCAATCTGTTCTCCGGCAGATTCTCACACCTGAGGCGAGAGAACGGCTCGCAAGGGTACGACTTGCAAAACCAGAACTTGCAGAAATGGTTGAAAATCAGCTAATATTGCTAGCCCAAAGTGGTAGATTAAGAAGCCAGATAACGGATGAGGTGTTAAAGGAATTACTTTCAAAAGTACAATCTGAAAGAAGAGAAACAAAAATAGTAAGGAAGTGATAGAAATGGCACACGCAAAACCACTTGCTAAAAAGTTGCGCCTCCTATCGAAAACGAAGCAGAATAGAAGGGTTCCTGCTTGGGTGATGCAACGAACCGCTCGAAAATTTCTGAGACACCCAAAAAGGCGAACCTGGAGACGAGGCCATCTTCATCTATGAGGTGATTTTATGGCTGAAGAGGAAAAATGTGAGTACTTAGAGAGAATTTACATCGTGCCTTTGAGCGCTAGTAAACACATGCCACCAGATTATGCAAGAGCGAGGCATGCCATTGGCACGATTAAAAAGTATGTCTCAAGGCACATGAAAGTGAACATCGATAAAGTATGGGTTGACCCAAAGCTGAACGAAGCAATCTGGGCGAGAGGGGCAAGACACATTCCCTCAAAAATCAAGGTCAAAGCTATACGATTTGAGGACTGTCTTGTGGAAGTTGACTTGGAAACAGAGGAAGAGGGTGAAGTAGAAGAAAAGAAGGAAGAGAAAAAGCCAGAAACAAAGAAAGAGGAATCTAGTTGAAGTTTCAGATTTTAGATTTTGGGGGTAATCCATTCATCGGTGTTTACGCAAGGGTCTCAGAGGACATTGGCATCTTACCAGATACTTATGCAGACACGCGATGCCTGATTGAAGAAAACCTTGGAATTAATGTCATAGTATCCACGATAGGAGAAAGCGCTGTTGTTGGTTCTATGTGTGCAATGAATAAGGCAGGAGTAATTTTGCCTTCTATTGCAACTCAAGAAGAAATTACACTCCTGAGAAAGTGGAAAAACATTTGTGTGATTAACGATAAGCTGAATGCTTGCGGAAACAACATTTTACTCACAGATAAAAAGGCATTATTGAATCCTGAGATTGGAAAAAAGGCAGAAAAGCAGCTCCAAGATGTGCTTGGTATAGAAACAATGCGTGGAACAATCGCAGGAATAAAAACAGTCGGTATGTGTGGAGTTCCAACAGAGAAAGCCCTTATCGTGCACCCAAAAATTAAGGAGACAGAAAAGAAACAGCTTAAAGAGTTTTTCAACCTCCAGATATTTGAAGCTACAGCTAATCTAGGAACACCTTACATTGGGGCCTGTATATTAGCGAATTCCCGAGGAGCCCTCATCGGCAGCAGAAGCACCTCAATTGAAATCATGAAAATTCAAGAGGCCTTGCTTGTACCCTGAGATTCATTCACATCTGTTCTTCTAACAGTAACTTCGAGAAGACGGTCTAAATATCTCTGCCTCGGGTCTCCATCAGTTATCATACCACCGAGCCAGTCAAGGAAGAGAAGCGGCACGAAGATTTTGCTTACATTTCTGATAAGAGCTGTAGCCATATCCAAATTTCCTTTCTTACCCTCTGTTTTTAGACCCAACATTGCCTTACCGAGTGTTCTCCCACCTGCATGCTCTGTTATCGCTGAATAAAGCCAGAGACATACACCATATCCTGCCCACCAAAAGAAATTGAAAAATTTCAGAAAGACGCCTACAAAAAGTCCGAATATGAAAAATGGAATTGCAATCAGCACGGCATCGATTACAAATGCTACAAACCTGTATGCCCAGTGTTTCTGGAGTTGCACATCATGTACGACTTTTTCAATTGGCAACACGGACAACTCACCTCTCTATGATTATCACACAATTCCGCAAAGCGAGTGTGTGGGCAGCCCTGCCCTCAAATGAAAATGTCTTTCTGAACAAAAGGAACTCTGTCGGAACTGATAACTGTTCGCCTGTGTCAAGTGTAATTTCCACACTCTCTGCTAGCGGAATTTCCGTCAGATTTTTAATAACTTTTTGAACTGCTCCGATCTTTTCCTTGAAATAGGGACCTGCCTTTGCCATGTTCAGAGACACATCACTAACGCGCTCTTCCACTGGAGCATCTCTCTTTATCTCTACAGCCAAAGCTCGCACCGTTTTTGCAATTGTTTCAATTGATCTTTCAGCCTGGAGTGCTTCTTCTCCTGTGATCACAACCCTCTTTATTTCCTTCCCTATTCCTCCCATATTCTCAACTTTCCAACGCCGTACTGCCGCAATAACCTCCTTCACAAATTCCCCTGTCCTCTCTGCTTCCTCGTCTATTCCAAACGGCTCAGGCCAGGATGAAATGTGAACACTTTTTGCATGTTCAAATCGTCTGTAGACATTCTGGTAAACCTCCTCGGTAATATGAGGTACAAACACCGCGAGCATCTTAGTGAGACCAAGTCCTACTGTAAACAGCGTAAATGTAGTGTTTGGCCTTTGAGTTCTGTGTTTGACCATCTCCAGATAATGGTCAGCAAATTGGTGCCACATAAATTCTTCAATCGTCTGGAGTGCATGTGGAAAATCAAAATTGTCCATGTGCTCCGTCACTTCTTTTACACATCTGGTATACTTTGACAATATCCATTTATCCTCTACTTCTAGTTCTCCCCTTTCTCCATTCCAGTCCTTCAATGCGTTTTGAATAAACCTACTGATGTTGTAGTATTTATTCACAAACCTTGAACCATGGACAAGTTCCTTTTCCTGAAAGGGTGTGTCCTCACCGATTGCACATTTACCACAAAAGTAACGCCATGCATCCGCACCGTATTTTTCAAGGAGTGGAAGAGGGTCTATGGCATTGCCAGCTGATGCATGCATCGGAGTTCCATCAGGTGCTAGAATGTGCCCATCCACCATTATCTCCTTCCATGGAATATCCCCAGTAAGTTGCATGCACCTAAGAATTGTGTAATATGCCCAGGTTCTTATTATATCATGGGCTTGCGTTCTTATGCTCATTGGATAGTATTTCTTGAACTTTTCCTCATCTCTTTCCCAGAATGCATTGTATAGGGGTGAGATGCTCGAATCCATCCAGGTGTCAAAAACCTCCTCTGACCCCTTGAGTTCGCCACCACATTTGGGACACTTTTCCACAGGAGGTTTGTCAACAGTTGGGTCAACATAGCACTGCTTCTCTTCAGCAGGCACAGCATGTCCGCATTTTACGCATTCCCAGACAGGAATAGGTGTAGCAAAATATCTTTGTCTTGACACCACCCAGTCCCTGTTAAGTGAGTTCACCCAGTCAATTAACCTGATTTTCATGAAGTCAGGATGCCATACTATTTTCTCAGTTGCTTTCAGCACCATTTCCTTGAATGGAAGAATCTTCAAATACCACTGTGGCAAGGAAAGAAATTCAATCGGTGTATGACAGCGCCAGCATGTGCCTACATTCTGCGTAATCTCAATTTGTTTTACAAGCAAGTTCTGCTCTTTCAGGTCTTGAATTATTGCCTTTCTTGCCTCCTCTATTTTCATACCCTTGTATTTGCCGGCAATCGCAGTCATTCTGCCTTCCCTGTCAATTGCCATTTCCAGCGGCAATCCATACTTGTACACCCATTCCAGGTCATCCTTATCACCAATTGTGCAAATCATCACGACTCCAGTTCCAAAATTTGGGTCAACCTTCTCGTCTGCCACGACCTGAACTTTTTTATTGTAGAGAGGAGTGTATAAATTCCTGCCTGCAAGAAAGTAATTGTTTTCATCTTCTGGATTTACAGCCACAAGTTGACAGGTGCAGAGAAGCTCTGGACGAGTAGTTGCGATTATTATCGACTTCCCTGTTTCGTCATGGAATTTAATATAATTCAACAGGGTTTTGCGTTCCCTGTACTCAACTTCTGCATCTGCAAGAGCTGTTTCGCATCTGGGGCACCAGTTCACAGGTGCCGTGCCTTTATAAACCAAGTTCTGGTTGAATAGCCGTATAAACGAAATTTGTGTGAGTCGCCGATAATACTGAGCATCAGTTTGATAGTAAATCGAGGGGTCCATGCTCTCTCCTAGAATCTTGAATTGCCTGGTCATCTCTGCAATATTGTTCTCTGCAAACTCACTGCAAAGTTTTATAAATTCATGTCTTGTAACACTATTTTTTGTAATCGCGTGCTTCTTCTCAACATTTACTTCGATTGGAGTTCCATTCACATCAAAACAGAGCGGAAAAAACACATTGAAACCCCTCAATCGCTTGTATCTTGCAACAAAATCTATGTGTGTATAGTGAGTAGCATGTCCCATGTGAAGCGCTCCAGATGCGTATCTAGGAGGATTGTCTATTGAATAGTAGGGCTTGTTTGAATCAAAATCGAACCTGTATATCCCTTCAGATTCCCACCAGTCCTGCCATTTTTTCTCGATTTCACCAGCGCAATATTCTTTGAGCATGGATAAGCCATATACAGAGGAAATAAAAAAGTTATCTGTAAAAATAAAAAATTTGGAAAAAAAGGTTTTATGGTTTTGGTTCTTCAGTTGTTGGCTCTGAAGGTGTAGTTTCAGTCGCCGGCTCTGATGGTGTCTCTGTGGGTGCACTCCACTCCTTCGGGGCCTCCGTCGCAGGTGGCTTTGGCTTCATCACAAATTGGAGCACAATGGCCACTACTGCGAGGATTATGCCTAGCACTGCAAGGAGCATTGCATTTAGGCCAGTGGAGTTTATGCTGTCTGAGAGATTGTTCTTCGTGTCGTCAATCTTGTTGTTTAGCTGGTCCTTTGCATTGTTCAAATCCTGGTTGGTCTGGTTAATCTTGTTGTTGACATCACCAAGCTCTGGTACATAGTTGTATTTCACTGAGAGAGTTGAGGTCTTGGCGTTGCCTGCAACATCGTAGGCAATCACTGTGATTGTATTTGTGCCCTCAAGCAGTCCAACATTTGCTGTGAACTTGCCATCGCTTCCTACAGTCACCAGGTTGCCATTCACCGTCACCTTTGCCACACCTGTGCCTGCGTCAGAAACCGTACCGTTAAGTGTCACTACTGGCACTTTTGTCTCTGTGGCAGATGCAGTTACTGAGAGTGTTGGTGCTTGAGTATCCAGCACCACATTCACGACCACGGTCTTCACATTCCCTGCGAGGTCAGTTGCCTCAAGTGTGATTGCATTTGCGCCCTCTACCAGCGTGACTGATGTGGAGAACGCATTGTTTGTGACTGTGACCACATTGCCATTCACCTTCAGGGTTGCCAGGTTTGCATCAACCACTGTACCTGCAACTTCAGCAGTTCCAGATGCAAATATTGCACCTTCAACTGGTGTTGTTACAGTAATTGCAGGCGCAATTGTATCTAGAACTACATTGACTGTGGCCTTTGCGATGTTGCCTGCAGCATCCCTTGAAGTTACCTGGATTGCATTTTGTCCTTCTGCAAGTGTCACTGTGGCAGCGAAGTTACCAGAAGAATCCACGGTTGCATAGTTACCGTTAACCATAACCACTGCATTCTTTTCAGTTGTACCAGTCACAGTGATCACGCTCGTGCTGACAATCGCATCCTGTGCTGGTGCAGTTACTGTCAGTGTTGGTGCCTTGGTATCAAGTGTGACTTTCTTCATTATCTGGACTGTGTGTCCAGCAACATCAGTTGCCTCCACTGTGATTGTGTTTGAGCCTTCAGAGAGAGCAACTGGGTAGTCAAACGAGCCATCTGCCGCCAGTGGTACCGCATTTCCGTTTATTGTGACGTCAGAGTCCACGGCATCTGTGTAACCCTTCACTTTCAGCGTTGGGTTGTTTGTGATTTCACCACCTGTGGGTGCGGTCACCACGAGTGTCGGTGGCACTGTGTCCACTGTGAACGCCCAGGTTATTGACGCCCCATTGCCATAACTGTCTTTTGCAGAGACATACACTGTGTGCTTGCCCTCGGGTAGTGCTGTTAGTGGTGTGAATGAAATTTCGCCTGCATCTGGGTCTATCTTCGCCTGCGAAGTCACAGTTATTCCATCAACCTTCATGACCACAGAGTTTACATTCATTGCTGAGGTTACCACATCATCTGTGTATCTGGCCTTTATAAGAGGTGTAGCTGTGGTTACATACGAACCGTCAGCTGGTGAAGAGACCTGAAGCTCGGGTGCGGCACCATCCTCAATCTCTGCCTGCACATCAACTGAGAATGTCTTACCAGAGTTCTCTGGACCAAAGCCAACAGTTGCACCGAAGACTCCGCCAAGCGGTGGAATATTCGCCATAATGTCGAATGTGTAGAGCGTGTTGTTCTTCACAACTGTAGGCATACCAACACAGCTGAACAATGGCATCTTTGAGCCAATGCCAATGCTGATGTCAAAGTTATCACTGCCACCGGGTACGCTCCAGCCATGCACAAGCACAAAGTAAGTGCCATCTGCAGGATTCTTGTAGTTTATCGCTTCCAGAGCAGCACTAGTGGCAGAGTAAGCCTTCAGTGCATCTCCACTGTCATACTGCCCATTGTTGTTCGCATCGTAGACTAAGAAGAGGTCAAGGTCATCACTTGGATTTCCTACCCTTGTGATTGCAATCTTCAACATGCTTGCTCCAAGAACCTTTACTGGCTTAACCCAGCTTGCAGTGGTGTAATCATCTGGATTGTCCTGATAAACAATCTGGTTTGTGTAAACAGTAGTAGTCATGCTATCCACCTTAGAAGACATACCATCCCAGTCCTTTGAGGAGTTGATTGCAACCTCACCCACTTTGCCAGTTGTGTAAACATGGTCTGTGACATATGCATAAAGGTCAGTTGTCCAGGATTTATAGTACATCCTGCTCAGTTCCCATGTGAAGGATTCTGGATAGTCCGTAGCATTCAACAGCGTGTTGTGCAGAATAATCTGGTTTAATCCGGGCCTTAAAGGTGCAAACACAATGTCTCTCGGTCCATCAGTTGAGGAGTCAAATGTGTACTTGCCTGCTGACGCATAGGAGTTTGAGCTCCTTCCAATTGTTCCTAGTGTGTATGGACCAAACACACTTGGGTAGGATGCCGAAAACCCATCGGACTTTGGTCCCTGAATGTAGGCATCAATGTCAGTAGGTGCATACTGCCACTTGAGGTCAAGCAACATGTACTGGTTTGTAAGGTCAGTCAACGAAGTTTTAACCCATATGAAGTAGAATCGCCAATCACCGGTTTCTGCTCTCCAGCCCCAGTCGTACTTACCTCTCACCTTGCTGTTCTCATAGATTGTGTCAAGTGTGTTGCTTCCAAACACAAAAGCATCGTTTGTGAAGTTGCCTGCTACATTCAGAGATACCGGTATAACTGATGTGTTTGTGCCATCGTCGATTATAATTGCTCCTTCATAACAGCCCACACCATAATCTGAAGGCACTGCAATGTTTGCGGTGATACTCCTGCTGTAACCAGTCTGTCCATAAGGAGCCAGTATGAAGTCATTCTGGGAGAAGGTAATCAATGGCCAATCCTGCTGGGCATAACATTCAAGCAGCAAGTGGATTGTGACAGGGCCATGAGTGCTATACTTGTATTTGTACGGTCTTACCTCTATGATTGTATCGTCGTGGCTCCTTGCTACTGGGTCATGAATCCATGCCTCCTGGACATTACCTGTTACAAGTTCTACTGTGTATCTGTTGAATTCTTGGTTTAGGGTCTTGTTGTCCATCACACCATTTCCGTTTGCATCAGTCCAGTCGTGAATGTCAACTCTATAGACCACATCATCTGTGTAATCATTTTTCATATCAAATACGGAATAATCGTAGTAGGCAGTCACTTTAAGCAATTGTGTACTGTTTCTAAGGGTGCTATTAGTAATGAGGTCGCTCAGTTTCAGCCACCACCTGTTCACTGTCTCAGTTGTTGTGAGGTCTGTGGTTGCCTCGCCTATCTTCACAATCTGCTTAGCATCCAAATGTACCATTACATTCGAGTGGTAATCATTGTACAAAGTAAATGTTGTTGAATCTGAGGTTCCTGGGAACATCATCTTTGCAAACATCGTTGGTTTGCTGCCGCCAGGCAAACCTGTGCTTGTGCCAGGCTGCCAGAAACTCAGGGTTGAGTAAATTCCAGCCACTCTTGCCGCAATGTCAACTGAGCGCTTGCAGTTGATGTAGCCAGAGCCCTGAGAGAAAACATCATAGTGGATATCATCTGCACCAAGTGTCAGATAACGTTTGGCGACTGTAGCTGTCGGGAAGGTGCCGGTGGCCTGTTTAGTAGCGTCATAAATAAGCGCCAATGCACCTGCAGCAGCAGGACATGCCTGACTTGTTCCACTGAACAGGTCTCCAGCAGCAGAACCATCAAAAATCTGCCATAATGGAATTGCCGCCCAGCCATAGGCTCCTACTGCTACAATGTCGGGTCCGTGATATCCCATTGCTGTTGGGCCCCTGCCGGAGAATGGAATTATATCGCCGTACTTAGCACCACCAGTGCCAGATTCATAACCGTAGGGAATTCTGTAACCCATTTCCGTTGCTGCACCAACATTCACCACATATGGATTTGTTGGTGTGGTGATTGTGCCGTAGCCTGGTCCTCCGTTGCCATTTGCGATTGTGAATGTTGTGACTCCACCTGCATACATTGCAGCAATGAAATAGAGATACCTGTCTATCATATTCCAGCCATCATCGTAACTGCTGGAATAGCCAAAGCTGTTTGAGCAAATCTGAGCACCATCCTCTGGGGTGGTTGGGTCGCCATCATATCCCTCAACTGCGAAGAACCAGGCATCGTAGGTATCTGAGAGTACATTGAATATTGGCACATTTATGATCTTTGCATCCGGTGCCATGCCTTTACCCAGGTAGTACAGGTTTCCATCAGCACCTGCGAATGGGATTCTACCTTGTCCTGCTGCAGTGCCTGAGCATCCAGTACCATGGCCATCATTGTCCAAAGAGAATGCTACGAGACAGCCGTTATCAGGCAGAATTGGGGACACTCCATAGTATGATGCATAGAGGTCTTCGTATGGAATGTACTTATTTCCATCTGCTATGAAATAAATCATACCCCCAGATATGTCTGCAAACCCGTCACCGCTGTCATATGTGTCTCCGTACTCACCAGAGGTTGCATTGTAGTTGTCAGACCATGATATTTCTGCATCCATTGGGTCTGATGCAGACCTCCAGATGTAACATGGCTTTTCATCTGTGAAGTCAAGGTCGTTGTCAAGGTCCACATAGACCGTGTCATATATAGATGGGTCACCAGTTCTGTTCTCCGCACTTACCAGTACAGCTACCATGTGTTCATATCCGGCTGATAAGTATGCGGATTGCAGATTTACATCTGGATGATAGCCAAGGTGATACTTGCCTGTGTATGATGGAATGCCATCTACACAATACCAGTTGCCGTCAAACGGAACATAGCCCTCTGGTGTGGCATCACTTTCATAGCTTGTGTCCGCAAACCATGAATAGCCCAGTGGTGCCCAACCATCATAAGCAAGGTAGATCAGCAGAGAGCTTGAGTCAAACACAATTGGATATCCATAGTATGGAGATGTTGTATCAGTCACCCTTGCCTGCACGCCTTGAAGGTCAGGGTTGCCAAAGTCCACACCCGTGTCTACTATCGCAATGTTGACACCTTTGCCAGTAAATCCACTTGCCCATGCATCTGCTGCATGGTGATGCTGGGTGGCAAAGTACATCTGAGGTGCAACACCACCGCTTGCTTTTGTAATCACATCGTCATTAACTGCCTTCACATATTCCTCTGGGAGTCTGTCGATCTCCGGATACTTGTATTCCATTACCTGCATAACACTCCCCAGCTTGGAGACCTCGGACAAAATTGCCCTTGGAACTTCCACTACTGGGAACATCAATCTCTTCTTTGCAGGCACACTTCCAATCTTCGTATCCACTCCCAAACTCCTAAGGGCGTTACCCAGTTCGTTTATGTCCGTGGTGACTATGTACACCTTCACCTTATCGTCTTTCGGCCCATTTAGAAGCTTAGGAGGTACTTTCTCAGCCAATCCGGGCACATTTGTCTGCGACGCTGCATTCACTGGTTGTGTCAAAACTATAAGTGCCGCTGCTATCATTGCAGTCACTACCAATATACTTCCTACTTTTCTCAGCATTTTAAGCCTCCTGTTAGGAGGAAGATACATCTGTGCTATATATATGTTTTGTTTAATTTTCCCTTCTGGGAAGCGACTTCTGGCAGTTTCAATTGCCATTTCTCGCAAGAAAATGTTCCCTCATTGATAGTAACATAAAAAAACACCCTTAATTATTTATACACATTTACCTTATCCCTTGTTGGTGGTGGAAATGGATTATACCTTTACTGAAGAACAGGAAATGATAAGGCAGAGTGTCAGGGAGTTTGCAGAGCGCAAGATTGCACCTATTGCACTCAAAATGGAGGAAACCAGGGAAATTCCATTGGACATTGTGAAGGGCATGGCAGAACTCGGAATAATTGCCCCTACTGCCTCCCCAGAATATGGTGGTGTTGGTTTTGATGCGGTTACCTGTGCAATAGTCGCAGAGGAACTTGCAAGGGTGGACCCAACAGGATCGATACCAGTATTCTATCTCATTCAGGCCTCCTGGGGTCATGTTCTGAACAAGTACGGAACCCATGAATGCAAGAGTGAAGTTTTTCCGAAGGTGACAAAAGGAGAGTGGTTCCTAGGAATCGCTACGACAGAAAGTGATGCGGGCTCAGACCTTGGTTCCACAAGGACGAGAATTACACCCACAGAAAAGGGCTACATTGTAAATGGCGAGAAAATGTATATTTCTGGCGTAAGAGAGGCATACACAAGAGGAGGAGGCCATGTTACAATTGCGAAACAGACGCCAGAGCTTGGGACAAGAGGAATGACGCTCTTCTATCTCCCGCTGCAGAGTAAGGGCATAACACCTACCTATGTAGATGACCTTGGCAGAGAGGGTATCTCTACAGGCGGCTTTACAATAGATAATGTAGAGATTCCAAAACACTATTTGATAGGCGAGGAAAATAAGGGATTCTACATTGTGCATGAGGGTTATGAATTTGCCCGAGGCCTGATCTCGATGATCTGTGCATCTGCTGGCCTGAAGTCATTGGAGAATGGCATGAACTACATCAAGCAAAGAAAGTGCTTTGGCACACCCATCGGCAAATTCGAAGGTATCCAGTTTAAACTTGCAGAGCATTATACAAAGCTCTCAATGCTGAAGGACATGGCATACAAGGCAATGCATACCTTTGACCTTGAACAGAAAGGGAAGGCAAAGAGGTTTGAAACTGCAAAGGCAATTGCAATGGCTAAGCTGTTTGCTCAGGAGTGGGCATGTGCGGCAATTGACGATGTGATGCAGTGGCAGGGTGCTTTTGGCTACACTAAGGAATGTCCAGACCAATGTGCTTGGCGAGCCGTGCGTTCATTTGGCTGGGCTGAAGGTTCAAAGGAAATCATGAGAATAATTGTAGGCAGAGAATTGCTTGGTAAGGAGTTCATACCCTACAGATAGAAAAAGCCAGGTGATTTTATGGAATTCGTAGTTCTTGTGAAACAGGTGCCTGATACAACGGAAGTTAAAGTGGACCCTAAAACTGGCACCTTAATAAGAGACGGAGTTCCGAGCATACTGAATCCATTCGACCAGTTTGCACTTGAAGAAGCCCTTCGCCTGCGGGAAAAAATCAGAGATAAAACACCTGTAAATGTGACTGTAATTTCAATGGGGCCACCGCAGGCAAAATCCGCAATTATGAAATGCTTGGCTCTGGGTGCCGATAAAGGTATTCTGCTCAGCGATAGGGCGTTTGCAGGTGCAGACACTTGGGCAACCTCTCTCACACTCGCAGAAGCTGTGAAAAAACTTGGAAAATTTGACATTGTCTTCTGCGGGCAGCAGGCAATTGATGGAGACACTGCTCAGGTAGGTCCAGAAGTTGCACAGCATCTGGGTATTCCACAGGTAACTTATGTGGATTCAATTCTAGGTTTTGAAAACAACAAACTCACTGTGAAAAGCTTGACCGATGATGGCTATAAAGTGGTGGAAGTGAAGTTGCCTGTGCTTATTACATGCTCCACACCTTCCTCCTTTGAACCTTCAAACCCTTCGATGGCTGCAATTCTCAAGGCAAACAAGAAGCCATTTGAAACCTGGACTGCTGAGACACTGGGTGGAGACAAAAACAGGTTCGGTTTATCTGGCTCACCAACACAGGTTTCAAGAGTGTATTCACCACCAGTTCGTGGTAAAGGCGTGGTCTACACCGAAAATGTGGAAGAGAGTGTAAAGAAAATAGTTGAAGCTCTGATGGAGAAGAAGGTGATATAAATGATTACAGTCAGCGAAAAATGCATTGGTTGTGGTATCTGTGCTAAAACCTGCCCGTTTGGCGCAATAACAATTGTAGAAAAAAAGGCAGTTATTGGTGATGCTTGTGTGCTCTGCGGCGCTTGTGTGCAAGTGTGTCCTGTAAAGGCCATTACAATTGAAAGGAAAGCCGTAAGTGCTGACCTATCTAGTTTCCGTGATGTCTGGGTGTTTGCTGAGTGTGAAGGCGAGAAATTAAAGAGTGTTGCTCTGGAACTTACAACAAAGGCGAGAGAACTTGCTGATGCTTTGAACCAGCGAGTATGTGCAGTTCTGCTTGGTGCCAATATAAAATCAAATGTAGAATTACTTGAGAAACATGGTGCAGATGTAGTTTATGTAGCAGAGCACAAGATGCTAGAACCCTATACCACAGATGCATATTCTCCTGTAATTGTTGGACTGATTTCAAAGTACAAACCCAACATCATGCTTTTCCCTGCAACAAAAGTCGGTAGAGATTTGGCTCCGAGAGTTGCAGCAGCACTTGGGCTTGGCTTAACCGCTGACTGCACAGGATTGAGCATAAAAGATGGCTTGCTTTTGCAGACACGCCCGGCCTTCGGTGGCAATGTGATGGCAGACATTCTTTGCCCGAACACTAGGCCACAGATGGCAACTGTGAGACCGAATGTGTTCAAAAAGGCCGAGAACCCGCGGAAGGCAGAGGTGGTTGTAGTTCCAGTTGATATTAAGGAACATACAATCAGGACTGTGATTAAAGAAATTGTGAAAACTGCAACGCCGGGAATGAAGAAGATAGATGAGGCAGATATCATCGTCTCTGGAGGCAGAGGAATTGGCTCGAAAGAGGGTTTCAAGTTACTTGAAGAACTGGCTGAGTTGCTTGGCGGTGCGGTAGGTGCTTCAAGAGTAGCTGTTGACCTGGGATGGATGCCAAAGTCAGCACAGGTGGGGCAGAGTGGTATTACAGTGGCACCAAAACTCTACATTGCCTGCGGAATCAGCGGCACAATCCAGCACTTGGTTGGAATGAAGGACTCAAAAGTAATTATTGCAATCAACAAGGACCCTGAAGCTCCAATCTTCAATGTAGCGGACTATGGAATTGTTGGGGATTACCAGAAGGTTGTTCCGTTGCTGATTGAGGAGTTGAAGAAGGCGATGAAGAAATGAAGGTGCTGATAATCGGATGCGGTGCAATTGGAACTGCAATCACTCGTGCTCTCCAACAGGAAAAAAAAATTGAAAAAATCTTCCTTGTAGATAATAAACCAGAATACATTGAGGCCTTGTCTGCAAAGTTTCCAAAGGCGGTTAGGTGCGATTTCCCAAAAGTGCTTTCCGATGTGGATCTTGCCATAGAATGTGCTTCTCAACAAGCAGTAGCGGTCTATGTACCAGTCGTATTGGAGCATGGTGTAGATGTACTTATCTTAAGTGTTGGCGCACTTGCTGACGATGCATTGCGTGAGAAAATTTTTGCGCTTGCAGCTGAGAAAAGTGCGAGGGTTTACATCCCATCTGGTGCTATTGCAGGTATTGATGCAGTTTCTGCTGTTAAGGGTGCGGGCATCTATGAAATCACGCTGGAAACCAGAAAACCTCCTTCTGCTTTTGAAGAGGCAATCTTAGCAGAGCACGGACTGAAGAAAGAGGAGATAACAAGAGAGGTTGTGATTTACGAGGGCATGGCAAGAGAAGCTGTGAAAAAATTTCCGAAGAATGTGAATGTTGCTGCGACGCTTTCATTAGCTGGTATGGGCTTCGATAAAACAAAGGTAAGGATTGTGGTTGACCCATCTATCAATATGAATACCCATCGCATCATTGTGAAAGGAGATTTTGGAGAGATGTTGCTCGAGACGAGAAACAAGCCATTTCCGCACAATCCAAAGACGAGCTATCTTGCTGCGCTTTCTGCAGTTAACGCTGTGCGAAAAATTCTGGAAAATGTGTGGGTAGGAGTATGAGAAAAAGCTTAAGAAGCTACAACGGATTAACGAATGGAAGAGAGTTGTTTGGTGGGAAAAAGCATGTACAGAAGGACAAGCCTCTGACCGTGTTGTGGGCAACGCTATTCGTATTTTTTTTCTTCCTTGCAGTCTGGCAGGTGCAACCTCAAAATCTTGCAGACACAAAGATAATAAAAATTGACGGTAAATTTGAGGATTGGGAAGGCATTCCGAGAATAACTGATGAGTACAATCCCTTTATTTCTCCAAATGTAGACCTGCAAGAGTACGCTTACTCTGAAGAAGGGAACTTTCTCTTTTTCTACCTCAAAACTTACGACTGTATAATGGCTGGAGATGGAAAAGAAATCGCATTTTCAGGCTGTGAAACTACAATTCCAGATGAAGTGATAACAAAAATACCCAGGGGCAGGGGAGAGGATGTAGCTTACATCTTCATTGATACGGATGCAAATGCCAGCACAGGGTATTTTCTCTCTGAGAATTTCGGTTCTGATTATGCGGTTCAGATTACAGGAAAAAATCACAGAGTTTCCTCAAGTTACCTTCTTGAATATCAGGGAAATGATAACAGCCAGTGGTTATGGAAAATTGCAACCATGGTTGACTGTGGGATTGGTGCCAGTGCAATGGAAGTGGGTGTTTTAAAATCCAAGCTCAGAGCCGTTGAGAATTATTCTGTCCTTTTCTGCATGATTGGATGGGATGGAAAGTACGATGCCCCGCTGAAAAATGTAAATCTCAGATTAAAAAACTTGGGAATGCAAATTAATGAGGAGCCAGGTAACTTAACCTACTTTCTGGAAAACGCTTATTTTATAGATGTGAGCGATACGCTGGGCCTCCATCTTGGAGAAAACGAAAATAAGACCTTCCTCTATCCAGTTTACGCAAACAATTCCACATGGCTCTACTCTCTGACCGACCAGAACGGGGTGCTTATCACATACCCTCACCTGTATAATGGGACGAATGTTACTAACATAACCCAGGATGTAAGGAATACCACAGCACCATATACTCCAGGCGAAGTCTATGGTGTTGGGTGGAATGGAACACACTGGCTTATTGGAGGCACCTGCAGAGATGGACAGGGGTATCCATATCTTGTTTCCTACGACGGAGTGAACTTTACGAATATAAATCTGACAAATTCACCCTTTGGGCGGTTCAAATGGGGTGCGATTTGCTCTGCGGTGTGGAATGGAACACACTGGCTAATCGGAGATACCGAACACTCCCTTGCCATTTTTGATGGCATAAGTTTCACAAATCTCACACCCAAGCTTGAGGAATTAGGATGGAGTATGCCTAATGGCTGGACGAGAGAGCAGCATTTGAGCATTGGATGGAATGGAACACACTGGCTAATCATGGTGGGAAATGCAAGCAACAATGCAACTTCTTACAAGCCAGCGAACATTGTGGTCTGGGATGGTGGAGAGAACTGGACTGATTTGACGCTCCAACTAAACTTACCAGTATGGGACATTGGAACCTACAGAATTGCCTGGAACGGAGAGTTTTGGGTTTTTGGAACTGCAGAGAGCTCGTGGGATAACTATGGAATTCCATCACCACCAGAAAGCCAGGTAATTAAATTTGATGGCGAGAATTTTGAGCGGCTTGGGAGTTTATTTGCAAATTCTACGGATATTTCAGATGTGGTGTGGAACGGACAATATTTTCTAATTGTCGGCTGGAATCATACGAGAAATGTTACTGGCCTTGAGAATTATGTGGAAACCCAGGTGTATGTCTGGGACGGCGTTAATGCACCAGTGGAAATTACCGACAGAATAGAAAATAATGTAGGTTATGTGAAGGCGCACCATGCACTATGCGGTGGTTTCGCTGCATTCAGAAATAACTGCTGGCTTATCGGAGGAATAAAATCACAATTTCCCCATCTCTATCATTTTTCCTCACCTATAGAAATAAATGTGAGCGAGGAGTTTGTACTGAATACTTCGCTAGCTGAGGACATTGATGACGGATGCATAGTGAATTACACCTGGAACATCTCAAGCGAGACCTTTTATGGAAATGTGAGACTTAATTTCACACAGCCTGGCATATACACCTGCAGCCTCACCACCAGCGACAATGACAACCAGACATTCGTTTTCAATTTCTCAATCGTGGTGCATGGTGGCTGGCTAAATGGCACAATCTCTCCTGAAAGTGCAACGGTTTATGTTGATGGAAATGAAATTCCTGTTTCCGATGGGAAGTTTAACATTTCACTTAAGCCAGGGATACACTCAATAAATGCAACAGCCCAGAACCATGAGTGGTACAACCAGAGCGTCTCTATCTCCGATTTTGCAGAGACGCATGTAGAAATCTCGCTTACACCTATCTCAGAATGTCCATACCCAGCTTTTAGTTTGCTCACTCTTTTTATGTTCGTTCTACGCACTAGAAGGGAAAAAACTTTTAGGAGACACTACCCAACTGTTCCTTCACGATTTCATCGGCCAGTTTAAGAAACTCTTCTTCCTTTCCCTCTGGCACTTCTGCACCTGCAGCAATATTGTGTCCTCCGCCTCTGCCCCCACATTTTTCAGCAGCAACTCTGCAGCACTCGGCAAGATTAAGACCCGCTTTTACCATAGAGTCTAGAGCTCTAGCAGAGATTGAAACTACTTTGCCCTTTCTAGATAATACAAAAACTGGCTTTGTTTTCTCCAAGAAAAATGTGAGTGCAAGACCACCAATTGCACCTGCAAACTCTCCTTCCTCAACCCATGTGTACTGGATTGCCTCACCTTTCTGTGTTCCTTCCTTTAACAGCGTCAACAGATATTTTCGTACTTTCTCTCTGTACGCATTTCGGACAGCAGCACAGGATTCAGCATACCTATCAAATTCGAAAAACAGGCCGATAGCAAGCTCCTGTTTTCCAGTTCGTCCACAAGCATTTAGATAGTTTGCAAGTGTTTTAGCTCTTACATTATTTTTCATGAAATAATCGTCCTGACACAAAGTAAGTACAGCAGTCAAATCCACATTCTCCTTCAGAAAATAAAGTGTGAGATAGGAATTGAGCTTCTTGATTTGCTCTGGTGTTAGTTCCTTAATTTTTGTGCTTGGGGGTATGGCTAGCAATCCCAACACCGTATCTATCTTCTTTGGGTCCTCTACAAACATTTTGAAGAATGGGTCATTGGTCGTGGAAAGGGCTTCATAAACTGTCTCACCATCAAATGAGAATGTTTTCCTTTTATCAATTATTCCATTTGCAATTCCATTCTCAACAATCACCTGATTTAAGCCATAAAATTTACCCCCGCTATTCTGTCGGTCACCTTCACAACCCGCGACTGCAAAAGGTAGAAGGTCCCAGTTCCCAGGATTACAAAATATAGAGAAGAGGAAGCACATTGTAGAGGCGCACGCTTCCTTCGTTCCATCTATTCCATACAAATGAGAATTCAATAGCACAATATTCCTCGCTTCTAAACTTCTCTTCTCATCAATTAACAATTTTCCCTTCTCTCGCTCGGGTTCTGCAGACTGTGACCTATGCCATTCCTTAATTTCTTTAGACGGTTCATGATGGTCTAAAATTATTAGATAATTCACATGTTCTTTTATCTGAAACGCCTGATTTGTACCCATGTCGGCAACAATCAAAAGTTTATTCTTTTCCTTCTGGAGGGTCGCAAAAAACTCCGTGTCTAGATTTTTTCTGCAGGTGACCTGAAAATTTTTTCCAAATCTGTAGAGAGTTTTTGCAAGGATTCCTGCAGATGCAATCCCGTCTGCATCATAGTGAGAATATACTCTCACAATACCATGATAGTTACTTAATAGATTTGTAGCTAATTTGTAGGCCTCATAAAGGTTGGAGGGAATAAAAGATTTCATATTATTCGGAGGAGTATGACCAACTGGAAGGCATTACTCCCTGCCTAATGTAGTACTTCACTAGACGCCTTATCTTTGACTCTACCAGCGTCAAACCTCGCTTGTTCGAGTAGTCCTTCGGGTGCTTCTTAAGATGCACCTTCAAATTGTTTGCCTTTTCTATAAGAGAGGAAAGATCTGGAGGAATATTCGGGAACACATTATGTTCTCTCAAAATCTGAGAAACGGTTTTGCCAGTAGCAAGTTTTACACTTGGGACGCCATACTGATCCCTTAATACCATTCCTATCAAAGGCATACTTACACCATTTTTTGCCAGTTCTACTACCTTCTGTTCAACCTCTTCCTTACTTAGAGGGACCCATTCCGGATTCTCTTTCACCAACGGACGTTTAGATGAATGCTTGCCTTTTTTGCTTGAATGTATTCTGGACATTGTCATTTCCTCCGCGTATTAAACTCTATATTGGGAGATATATTTAAAGGTTCGCGGTAACGGACCTACGGCATCCTATCTCATCGATTTAATCCTTCCGTATTCTCCTACCTGCCAACAAACATAAGTTTTATATCTAATGTTTGCTTAACTGTGCACATGAGCAACGGTGCAATACAACATGAACTGGAGGCCTACCTTGTAAAGATGTTCGGCACAATGGTGGGGCCTACAATCGAACTCCAGAAAAAGAAACTCGGAATAACGGTACCCTCTAATCAGATGTCCATTGATGACTATCTGAAAATTGCTGGTGCTCTCAAGGTGCTCTGTGAGCAAATGGCTGGACAATTACTTGCGGAACAGATGTACAAAGGTATGTTGCAGATAATTGAAGCAGGGAAAAAAACAAGATAAATGGTGATAACTATGGATGGAATGGAAAGAATCAGAACTTATGTTCAGGGATTGGATGAACGCCTAGAAGGGGGAATTCCGAAAGGACATGTAGTGCTCATCTGTGGCTGTGCAGGGAGCATGAAATCTTCCTTTGTATTTAATATCCTCTGGCACATGGCAAGAGAGAACAAGGGCAAATGCCTTTATATAACACTTGAAGAGAAAAGACCACTGATTGAACGAAGAATGCAGAAGATTGGCAGAAATATAAAGGAAGTCGAGGAAAACCTTACAATTATCGATCTTGGGTATCTCAGAAAAGAAATTGCAGATGCAGGGCTTGGCGAAATGGATTGGATAAAGTCACTTGAAGCCCAGATAAAGAATTTCCATGATTTGATGGGGTTTAATGTCGTGGCTCTAGATTCCTTGAATGCACTCTATGCCATTGCAAACATGAAGAATCCAAGAGATGACCTCTTCCACTTCTTTGAATTGATGAGAGACCTGAACATGACCGCATTCCTGATTTCAGAAATGGAACCAGATAGAATGAAATTTGGACTTTATGGAATTGAGGATTTTCTCGCTGATGGCATAATTCATCTGGACTTGAGAAGGAGCGACATGAATGTAAACCTCTATGTGAGCGTAATAAAGATGAGAGAAACCAAACACGAGAGAAAGTATTTCCCACTCATCATAGGCAGGGATAATAAATTTGAGATTGTGATAAAGTAATACCTAATTCTTATATCACTTCTGCCTTTGCAAGCACAGTAATGCCATTCTTACCCAGCTCGTATGGTTTAATCTTTCTTGAGTGCGCAGTTCTTCGCATTTTCAGCACTTTTAGGAAGGTCTTTATCTCTCCGGCATGCTGTGGGTCTTCCAGATAATAAAGCACAATCACTCCATCTGAAACATATTCCACAATTCCATCTCTTGAAACATTTGAATTTTCTGGCTTTGCTTCCGCTGTGAAGATTGCTGTGGCACCTGCAGTTTTTATCTTCTGGCACAGAGCAAACAAGGTTTCTCGTTTTTCACCTTCGTTTTCAAACATCATAGTAAGCAATGAGATTGAGTCTATCACCAATCTCTGGACATTTGAACTTTCTATAGCCTTCGGTAGTTCGGTCTTTATCTTTTCAATTGAATTTTTAGCATCTGAGGGAGAGAGCTTATAAATAGCGAGATTTCCATTTTGTGTGTAAGGGCGAAGGTCAAAACCGAATGAGAGAGCATTTTCAATTATAGATTCTTCTTCTTCCTCAAGCGTGATGAAAAGTGCTTTTTCACCCTTCTGGAGACCATGGTTGATAAACTGGGTTGCAAAACAGGTTTTGCCTGTTCCGAACGCACCTAGTACACTCACAATGTGCCCTTTGGGAATTCCACCATTCAACATTTCATCAAGTCCAGCTATACCTGTTTCAACTCTTTCCATGTTCACACCCTCACATAGCTTGATACCACCAGTCCTTCCTGGGAATTAATCTCAATTGCAAATTTAGTGATTCTCTCGTTATCCAGATGAAGCAACAATGGCATGAATTTTTCCACATACATGAAACGCTGCCTCCTTGATGTTTTGGTGCTCTTGCTCCATTCAAATGTAATTATACCATCCACACTGTCCATCAAAAGCAGCTCTTTCTGTGGCTCAAGAATGTTGGCAGTGAGCAAAAGGTAAATCACACCCTGCCACTTTTTTGCAACTCTCTGGAGGCCTTTCAGCAGCGTCACAAGGTCGTAAAACTCAATTTTCTTGGTAATCACTAGGTCCGTTAACGCATCTAAAACCACCAGGGATTGCGAGGCATTAGCATCCAGAAATTCTATTAATTCGCCTAGGATGTTCCCTGAACTCTTGTCCTTCCTGAATATACTTGTTTCCTCGCCTGCCCAGGCGGGAGGCACTACCGTGGCTCTGAAATACTCAGCAGAAAAATCCTTGAAAATCACAGATTTAGAAATTGCCTCATAATAATCCTGAGGAAACGAGCCCTTGACTTCTCTCAGTATGTCCTCCTTTGCCCTTGAAATTGTTATAAACAAAAATTTTTCAGGGAGGAAACCTTTAGATTTTTTCAGAAAAAAATCAGAATACTCCCTGTCTTCTTTAGCAAGAATGAGTTTTGCCATGGAGGTTATAACAAACTCAATATGCCCAGCACCCATTTCGCTCTTGAGAATGACCAAGCTGCCCCTAGGTACTCCTCCTCCAATTATTGCATCAAAGTCAGCAACTGCGGTTGGAATCCGCTCCGAATTGGAATTTATCTCTTCCTTCTTAACTGAGAAATCTACACCAGACATCATATTCAACTACCACATTTTCAGTTTTGTTGTTGTAAATGAGAAGATACCAGAAATTTTCTGAGGGAACATCCCATGTTATGTTTATCCTCGTGCCATTTGTGAGAAACACTAGAGCGATGGCTGAAAGATTCCTGTTTTTTCTGTATTCCAGATAGTTAAAAGTGTCTAATATGAATGCCTCCACTTCCTTACTTGCATTTATGGTTCCAGTGATGTTTCCACCTGCTTTCGAATAAAACTCAAGCACTATATCAGAGTTTGGATTGAGTGTTGCATTGCTCACATTGTAGTGCTTGGTCACCTCTTTCGGTGTACTCCAGTCCTTGTAAAGGAAGTAACCCCCAAACCCGCAAGTGATAACCACCAGTAGGACTATCAGTACAATGAACTGTGTGCGTGTCTCCATCATGCACTGAATTATTTTCTCGGATTAAATACTTTTGTTTTCCAATTTTCTCTTTCGTAGGTAAATTACTCCGAAGCCAAGCATTGCATTGACTAGCAACGCAAAGAGAATGCTGATACTTTCACTAACAGGTCCACCAAGTGGGTACCAGTCGCTTGCGCCTGCACCGCCATCTATTGGATAGGCAAGTTCGCTTCCAGTACCCGTGCCGTCCCAGTTACTCCAGTAGTTGCCCTCCTGCGCGGTATTGTCACACCAGAAGTTGCCTCCTACATCGTCGTATGCCTGACAGTTGGTGCCTGGTTTTATCTCCCTGCTTGGTGGCCTATTTCCAATAAAGTTGTTGTGATGGATTGTGTTGCCTGTGGAAGTATCAGTAATGTACACACCATAATTTGCATTGTTGCAAATCCAGTTATAAGTCACAATGTTATTGTTTGCGTATCCCAAGTAAATACCAGATACTCCGTTGTTTGAAATATTGTTGAGGAATATGTAGTTTCCATCAGCTCCTAGCAGCCAAACACCATTGTAAGAATTACCCGAGATTGTGTTGTTTGTAATTGTATTAGAGTTGGATCCAGAATACAAATGGATGCCATGACCTGAATTTCCACTTAGATTGTTATCACAGATATTGTTGAAGGTTGACCCATACATGAAGATTCCATATATGTGGTTACCAGCAACTGTATTGTTCTGAATATTGTTGTTGTGTGCATCTTCTAGGATTATCCCGTAATAACTGTTATTGATAACTCTGTTATTTGTAATGTTATTATCTCCCGTGGAACCACTCAAATAGATGCCGAAGCCATTGTTGCCATAGACATCGTTGTTTGAAATTGTATTATAGTTTCCCGAATATACTCCTATGCCCATGGTATTGCCTGTGAGAATGTTGCTAGTTATTTTGTTGTAACTTGAGGTAGAATCCAAGTAAATGCCAGCGTCATCGTTGCCGGAAACATAATTATTAGTTATGGTGTTGTTAGAAGAGGCAGACAAATAGATGCCGTAATATGAATTGCCAGAGGCATTTGTGTTTACAATAGTGTTGTTGCTTGAGAAATATAAGTAAATGCCGTTAGTACTGCCAAATGCCCTGTTCCCAATTATGACATTATTGTTTGAGCCACTGTAGAAGTAAATTCCATAATTTGAATTAGTACATGTGTTGTTTTCTATCCTTCCATTTGTTACATTTTTGAGGGCGATGCCTGCACCATATGGTGCACTGCCAGAAACGGTCGCATTGGAAACAGCGCAATTTATGATCAAGAAGGAAACTGTCGTGTTTTCTATCCAAATGCAGTATCTGCTGTTATTCGCATCTATCTCGTAATTCTCGATGATGTATGGATTAGATTGACTACCATCACCCGCCCATCCATAGAATTGGGCGAACGCGACAAACTCGGAATTGCCGTTTATGTGGAGAGGTAAAAGCGGAAGTAATGAAAGCGGATACCAGTCGCTTGCACCACCAATGCCGTCAATGGAATAAGCACCTGAGGTGCCCCAGCCATTCCCGTCCCAGTTACTCCAGTAATTGCCTTTCTGTTTGGTGTCGTCATACCACAAATTCCCACCAACACCATCGTATGCCTGATATTTGCCATCACTTATCCCCTTGCTTGCCCCCTTGTTGCCAATAAATGTATTGTAATGGATTTTGTTGGCAGTGGAGGCAGATGTAATATAAAGTCCGTAGTTTGCATTGCCGTAAATGTGGTTATAGGTTATGTTGTTGTTGCCGGAGCCATACAGGTAGATGCCATAGTTTGTATTGCTACTGGCAACATTGTTTGTGATGTTGTTGTTGCTGGAAGTATACAAATAGACCGTACAAAGGCTACCCCCAAACCCATAATTACTAGATATCTCATTATTGCTTGCCGAATACAGACGGATACCATAGTTGAGGTTACCACTAACATTGTTGCTTGTTACTATGTTGTTCTGGGAATTTCCATAGAGGTTAATGCCATACCTTGAGTTATAGCATATATTATTTTCCACTGTTCCATTTTTAACATTATTCAATGCAATTCCTGTGCCCTGAGGTGCACTGCTGGTAGATGTAGCGTTAAACACGGTGCAATTTCTGATTGTAAAATAAACTGTTGTGTTCTCTATCCATATACAGTATGGTCCACCCGCACCGTCTATCTCATATTCTTCAATAATGTAGGGATTGCTCTGGCTTCCATTACCCTGCCAGTGCTCATTTGCTGCCTGGTTTGCGAAATCTGCGTCACCGTTGATGTGTATTGGAAGATGCGTCCTGATAGGATACCAGTCGCTCGCACCAGCGCCTCCATCAATGGGATAGGCATTTGGTGTGCCCCAGTTACGTCTGTCCCAGTTACTCCAGTAATTGCCCTCATGGGCTGCGCTGTCATACCAAAAGTTGCCGCCAGAATCATCGTATGCCTGGCAATTGCCAGAAACGCCTTTGCCTGCACCGTTGTTACCGATGAAATTGTTGTGGTGGATTGTGTTGCCTGTGGAACCAGACGTGATGTTGACTCCATAGTTTGTATTGTTGCAAATCCAATTGTATGTTATTTTGTTGTCACTTGAAGATGCTAACCTGATCCCGTATTGGGCATTGGTAGATACGGTATTATTTGTGATGTTATTGTTATTTGATGATATCAAACGAATGCCATATTGGAAGTTGCCAGAGACATTGTTGTTTGTAAGGTGGTTGTCATTGCTCGATGAAGATAGTCTAATGCCTTCATATCCATTGGAAGAGCCATTGTTAAGTGTTAGAGTATTCTTTGTCGAGGAAGTTAAATATATGCCATAATATGTGTTACCGGAAGCATTGTTATTGATTATGATGTTATTGTGTGAAGAATCAAGAAAGACCCCTCTGAAGGTCCCATATACATGGTTAGCCTCTAGTTTGCCAAATTGTACATCCCTTAGGCAAATTCCTGATGAATATGGGAAAAGACCTGATGAATCTGTCGCATTGTAAAGCTTGCAGTTTCTTATCACAAAATATACATTAGTGTTCTCTATCCAGATGCAATGACTTCCGCCATTTGCGTCTATCTCGTAGCCTTCAATTATGTATGGGTTGCTCTGGCTTCCATCACCAGGCCAGCCCTCACTTGTTGCTTGTGTAGCAAAATCCGCATTCCCGTTTATGTGAATCACTGCGTGTGGTGTGCCTCTTATTTCCATTCCCACATCTCTGGTCCGCACTTCTGCTTGAGGAGACAGATACAGCCCAAACATTGTGAACCTCGCATTTTCACACCGCAACGCATTCTCCAGCTTGCATTCCATGTTCTGCCAGTCAATCATGTAGAAGTAAACTGCGTAATTTTCACCAACACCAAGTAAATTCTTACCTGCCATCGTCTCCATTTCTTTGCCATTTGTTGCTGTAGCCACACTCTCTCCAATGTGCCAATTCCACTCCTGCTGCACCACACCAGCAAATGTCAGCACCCTACTTGCCTCTATCTTCCCATTCTTGCCCACAATCTCTATCGATTTCTCCGCACCCACTGCGAAGTTTTGCGATGGTTTGAAACCTGTTGCAGGATTGTTATCTGCGTCAACAAACACATAAGCTACATCTCTGCCATTTGCATTTGGGATTGCCATTTCCCTCTGATTTGCCACATACACTGGGTTCTCTGAGGGTGCCTCAATTGTATATCTACCATCACCAGCAAGCAAATTGCCATACACCTTTGCGTAGAATGCCACATTCTTGCCCGTTTCTGCAGTTGCATACTCAGCAAGGTCTATGTTCTCTGGCACACCAAAATCCCTTTTCTTCGTCGTCTTTTCAACGCCCTGCCAGTCCTCAAAACTGCCATCTATCCTTATCGCACCAGCACTGCTGCTCTGCCATGTGAGAACCGCTACAACGCTAACCACAAGCATTGCAAGCACAAAAACAGCCAAAACTTTGCCATGGCTTCTGCTTTTCTTCAATTTTCTTCCTGCCCTATAACCATTCCCGTTGGTGAAACCATTTGTCAGCCCATTTGTAAAACCACGGGTGTTGTCTCTGCCATTTCTAAGCCCTAAACTCTTCGTAGTTTTACTCTCCAATTTCATCATTACCACAATCGCAAATGAAGAGGAGATGGTATATAAAATTTTTTTATTATCTTATCTATCCTTCCACAAAAGATTAACTTGAAACTGATTGTTAATGAAACCAACCATATGTCGAAAAATAGAGAGAAATAGAAAAATCACTTTCTTCTCCGACAGTTCATTAGCAAGATACCTAGGATAACAATGCCGAAAATTGGTAGGACAGAGAGTTCGTTCACAGGCCCTCCAAGTGGATACCAGTCACTTGCACCGGCACCACCATCAATAGGATAGGCATTTGATGTACCCCAACCGTTACCATCCCAGTTACTCCATTGATTGCCTTCCAGCAGGGTCCCGTTATACCATATGTTTCCACCAACCTCGTCGTATGCCTGGCAGCTCCCTGACACACCTTTACCAGCACCGTTGTTGCCGATGAAGTAGTTGTGATAGATGTAGTTCCCAGTTGAGCTGTCTGTGATGTTAATTCCATAATTTGTGTTGTGGTAAAGTGTGTTGTATGTGATGTTATTGTTATTGCTGGAGGCCCAAAGACGAATTCCATCCTCATTTCCCTCAGAAACATTGTTCAGGTAGATGTCATTATAGCTTGAATAGTATATTCCAATTCCAACACCGTTGTTACCGACCACAAAATTCTCAGAAATGTTATTGTAACCGCAAAAATTCCATAGAGAAATCCCATAACCTATGTTACTTGAAACATTGTTGTTCTTAACAACATTGTAATTGCTCGAAGCATGAATGATTATACCATACCATGCGTTCCCATGTACAGTGTTGCCCGAGAGAATATTGGCACTTGATTGCTCTAAATATATGCCATAACTATTATTTGCTGCATTGTTGTTTGTTATGTTGTTGTTAGTTGAAGATTGCAAAAAGATGCCATACTGCAAATTGTCAGAGACAGTGTTATCCGTTAGTTTGTTATAGTTTGATGAATTTAAATAGATACCACGAGCAAGATTCTCAGAGGCATTGTTGTTTGTTATGTTGTTATTATTGCTTGATGAAACCAACTGAATGCCATCGTGGTTGTTGTTAATAACATTATTGTTTGTTATTGTGTTGTAGCTTGAGGAGGACAAATAGATGCCACCATCGTTACCTGCGACTGTATTGTTTGTAATCGTGTTGTAGTTTGACTGGTCCAAACAGATACCATTAGAATTTGAGCCCACATCATTATACTCAATAATGTTGTAGTCACAGCCCTCTTTTAGATATATTCCATGGTTATTATTACTGTTTATTATGTTATATCCAACATAGTTGTAGGTAGATGTATCATAGAGATAAATTCCGTTACCATTATTTCCTGTAACATGATTGTCATAAATTGTGCAGGATGATGAATATACTAAACTTATTCCTATATTGTTTGATTCCACAACATTACTATATATGCTAATATCCTCACAGGTATCAACCGATATGCCTACATCGGAGTTTGTTCGTACATTGTTGCCTACAATCAAGTTACTGCCGTGGCAAACGCTCAAATAAATGCCGTTGGCATTCTGTATCACTGCGTTGTTGTATATCGTGCCATTTGACACATTCCAGAGTGCCATTCCTGAGCCACCCGGATTGGCACTCATATTCGTAGCATTCCAAACTTTACAGTTCTGGATTATGAAATATACATTCGTGTTCTCTATCCATATGCTGTAAGAATCTCCTTCGCCGTCTATTTCGTAACCGTCAATTATGTAGGGGTCCCATGCTGCCCCATTCCCTAGCCATCCATAGATAGACGCAAAGTAACTGAAGTTTGCATTCCCTATAATATGAAGGCGTGGAAGCTTTGGCATTGCCGGTTCTGAGAGTGGATACCAGTCGCTTGCCCCCGCCATACCATCAATCGGGTAGGCACTTGCTGTGCCCCAGCCATCCCCATCCCAGTTACTCCAGTAATTGCCTTTCTGGTTTGTGCCATTGTACCAGGAATTTCCACCCACATCATCTTTTGCCTGGCGGTTGCCATTAGCGTCTCTAGTAGCTCCGTTGTTTGCGATAAAGGTGTTGTAATGAATTATGTTGGAAGATGAACCTTGAACAATACTAATTCCATAACCTATGTTCCAACTGAAATTATTGTATGTAATGTTGTTGTTTGTTGAGGAAGAAAAGATGTACATTCCGATATTGTTCTGGGCAATCGCATTATGGAAAATCTTATTACTAGAGGCAGATGCTAAACCAATACCATAGACCGAATTGGAAGTCACGCTATTGTATGTGATATTGTTGTTATTGGCATTTGAGATCTGAATCCCATAATTGTTCCCGATCACCTCGTTGTATGTAACATTGTTACTATTCGCTGAATAAACGAAGATACCATAATAACTACTATAAATATTGTTATCTCTCACATCGCATCTGGTGGATGCAGTGATGTAAATTGCATACTGCAAATGATTGTAAACAATGTTTTCTGAGAGTCGAATGCTCTTCGAGTATTCCACAATGATCCCAGAACCAGAAAATCCAGATGGGTTACCAGATATATCGTTGTTGGAAATAGTATCATTGTCAGTCGCCTCAAGGAAAATGCCGCACCCATCTCCCATTATGCTGGTTATCTGATTTTGAGCTACAAATGCATACGAGGAGTTGTATATTCTGACGCCTGCATCATTCCAGTTTTCTCCACGATAATTTATCACATTCTGAGTTATCTGAGAGAGAGGACAGGTCTCAAATAGGATACCTATACGAATGTTGTTAATTTCGTTCCTTGTTATTAGAAGACCAAGAGAATGGTATGCTCCGATTCCTTTGTCGCCAAAAGGAAATGTAGCACTAAACTCATTCTCCTCTATCACAACATTTGTGCTGAATTGAATTTCAACACCGGATACATAAGATGTATCAAAAGTAGAATTCGTAATTTGGGTGTCATCACAACCCACAATCATTGCTCCAAACAGATTATAATATGAACTCATGTTCATTATCTTGAGCCCACTGCTGAAACCCGCCTCCACACCCATTGTGGCATTTCCTGTAGTTATATTGGCCACGATAATGTTCGTACAATTCGCTATCAGTACCTGGCCTGCGTCTTCCGGCACTGTAATCCAATCTCTATCCTTGTAATAATAGACTGGCTGTCCGTTCACAATGTTGGTAGTATCAATTTCATGCGAAGTCCATGCTTCAACTGCATCACCAAAAATTGCAATTCCGTTGTGCGTCAAATTATTTTCAACAATGCTGCAATTCAAAGCATTGTTGAGGAATACACCTACCCAGTTATTCGCTATATTATTCCAACCAATTGTACCATTTGAACCATTGTAAATTGCAATCCCGGCGCCATGCGGGTCGTCATCAATTAGCGATGCGTTTCGTAAATCACAATCTGTAACATTAAAATACACTGTGGTATTCTCTATCCATATGCAATATGCAAATCCCTCTCCATTTATGTAGTACTTGCTTATTCTGTAGGGATTACTTGGTGTGCCATTGCCATCCCAACCATAAAACGCAGCGTAATAGGCAAACTCTGCATTTCCATTGATGTGAAGTGGAGGAAGAACTGGCTTGGAGAGTGGATAGTGGTCAGAGGTTTCATAACCACCAATCCAGTAAGCGTCTGAAGTCCCCCAATCCTTGCCATCCCAATTACTCCAGTAATTTCCTTCTTGCGCGGTATCGTCATACCAAGAGTTGCCGCCCACCTCATCGTATGCCTGATTATTACCGACAACGCCCTTGCCTGCACCGTTGTTCATTATGAAGCTGTTGTGATGAATTGTGATGGCAGTGGCTCCATCAGCAATACAAACGCCGAAATTTGTGTTGGCATAGAAAATGTTGTAGAAAACTATAGTTCCAGTTGAAGAATATGCAAACCTGAGACCATGAGTGCCTGATTGGGAAATGTTGTTGTGGAATATTGTTATACTATCCGACGTATCAATTAAGATTCCTTCGCCACAACTATGAATTTTGTTATACTTTATCACATTATTGTTTGAATCATAGATGTACAGCCCGTATCCAAAGTTGTTTGACATATTGTTCTCAGATACAATGTTGAACGTGGAGTGGGTTAAGTTTACACCGTCATTATTTTCATGGATTTCATTGAAGAGAATAACATTGCTATCACCATAGTTTGAGTATATTCCAGCTTGGGTGTTATGATGAATATTGTTTCGTTGGATTGTGTTGTTATCTGCATCATATATGTAAATTCCATGTTGTCCATTACTGTAAATTGTGTTGTTTTCAATAGTGTTGTTTGGAGAATATGCAATATAAATGCCGTTGTAATTGTCAAAAATTGTGTTATTTGTGATTGTGTTGTTGCTTGAAGATTGTATGTAAACACCCTGACCAAAATCACCACCATTAGAAATCGTGTTGTTATGTACTGTGATTCCAGCAGAATTTTGACAAATGTAAACACCGATTGTTGAGTTTAAAATTACGCTCTCTTTCACAGTTCCATTTTTCACATTTCGCAGCTGAACAGCGGCATTATCATAATACAGATTACCATTTCCTGTTGCATTGTGGAGATAGCAGTTCTTGATAACGAAATAGGCGGTTGTGTTCCCAATATAGATACAGGAGCCATAGCCTGTGCCGTCAATCTCCCAGTCGGAGATAATGTAGGGGTCCCAGGGTGAGCCAGTTCCACTTTTAACCCCGTTTGCAGGTGTAAAATCAGCATTGCTGTTTATCCTTATTGGCAACCTGGTCGGCAGCTTCAATGGGAAGAAATCTGCAGCGACTCCACCATCAATAGGATAGGCATTTGAGCTGCTCCAGTTATGTCCATCCCAGTTGCTCCAGTAGTTGCCCTGATATCCAGTATACCATGTGCTTGCCCCAGAGATATCATAGGCCTGACTCAAACCTGAATTTCCCTTAGTCGCTCCTCTGTTCTGGAAGAAATTGTTGTGATGCAGAACATTGTTAGTACATCCAGAATAAATTTGAACTGCATAATTCATGTTGGTTCTGAAGGTGTTATAAGTAACTGTGTTTGAGCCGCTATTACTTATAATGAGGCCTAGGTAATTCTGAGAAATGTTGTTATTCAGCAATGTGTTATTCCCACCATAGAAGAGTGCCATACCTCCATAATTGTTTCTGAGCACAGTATTATTGGATATTCTTCCATATGTGAAATACACGATACAAATTCCGTAATCCACATTGTCTGAGACCAGATTCCATTCCATCTCCGTATTGTTGGCGGAATTTGAATATACTCCATAATGGGTATTTCTAAGAAGAACATTTGATTTTATGGTATCATTTTCTGTATTTCGCATAAAAATTGCACAGAATCTGCAATCCGAAAAGTTATTGTTTGTGATTGTCGTATTCCTTGAAAAACCGATGAGAAGTGCAGTGGTGGTATTATTAATTGCTACACCATTGACTGTCATCGCTATACAGTTTGCCAGGATTATCTGCCCTGCAAGAGTATCTACAGCACTGCCAGTTTGGTTACTGTAATACCTGATAGGTTTTCCATTAACTGTGTTAGTTGTTTGAATCATGTGGGTATTCCAGTGGCTAACCTGCCCACCATCTAAATGGATACCGTCATAGTACATTGTATTGCCAGTGATCGTGAGGTAACTGCACTCATAGATATCTATTCCTGTTTCCGAATTAAATGAAATATTGTTATTTTTTATATTCAGTCCATTTGACATTTTAATGTAAATACCATCAACATTGTTTGTAACTGTATTGTTATCCACAACTCCATTTGTAACGGAGATAAACGCTATTCCAGCACCGTACGGAGACGCTATATTGTCTGTGGCGTTTCTTATTGTTGAGTTAGAAATCCTAAAGTAAAGATTCGTGTTCTCAATCCAGATGTTGTAAGATGAAGGAATGCCTGTCGCATTACCATTGAGATAGTATCTATCTATGATGTATGGATTTGCCGAAATTCCAGCACCTGGCCAGCCATAGAGTTTTGCATAGAAAACAAACTCCTCGTTACCAACAATATGCAGCGGAGCAAATGTTCTGTTGGATAATGGATACCAATCCGCACCACCAGAACCGCCGTTTATCGGATAGGCACTTGAAGTGCCCCAACCAGTACCATCCCAGTTACTCCAGTAGTTGCCTTCCTGTCCGATACTTTTATTCCAGTAGTTCCCGCCAACATCATCATACGCCTGGCAGTTGCCGTTCACACCCTTGCCTGCACCGTTGTTGCCGATAAAGTTGTTATGATGAATAGAGTTCCCTGATGAGCCAGATGCAATATACACTCCATAGTTTGTGCTGTTGCAAATCCAGTTATAGGTGATGTTGTTATAGCTTGAGGCTGAGACCTGAATCCCATAGAAATTATAAGATAGATTGTTGTTTGTTATTATATTGTTATTTGAGGAAGAGAATAAGGATAACCCATAATTTGTGTTGTTCACTTTGTTCTCGGACAGGTAATTGAAACTACTGTTGGATAGAAGAACTCCTGATGATGAAACAGCATAGATATGGGTCCTCCGAATTACATTTCCATAACTATTTTCCAATCGAACTCCCACATTGCCAGATGTGCCTGGAATTTTGTTCTCAGTTATAGTCGTGTCTGTGACATCATACAAATAGATTCCTCGCCAACAATTGCTGATAGTATTATTAAATAAAGTTCCGTTTTTTACATCTGTCAGATAAATACCAATTCTATCGCTCAAACTCGCGTTCTTCAGCAAGCAGTTCCGGATTACAAAATACACATCTGTATTTGCTATGTATGTGCAGTTCAAAGTCCCATTACCGTTTATGTAGTATCCATCAATAATGTATGGATTTAGTTTCGTGCCATTTCCAGGCCAGCCGTAAAGCATAGCATAGAATGCAAAGTCCTCGTTGCTTGTTATGTTGAGTGGATAGAGTACTGGCATCGAGATTGGATACATGTCGTATCTCCATGTTCCATTTACAGGGTATGCACTAGATGTTCCCCATCCACTTCCATCCCAATTGCTCCAGTAATTTCCCTCGTATGTGGAAGCATCGTACCAGTAATTTTGTAAAGATATATCTTGTATATCTCGCGCCTGTGGGTTTCCATTTACACCTCTTGTTGCAGAACCATTGTTTTTCCAGAAACTATTATGGTGGATTACATTATTATACGCATTAATTGAAATAAGTACGCCCTCCGCTGAGTTGTTATAAAATAAATTATACATGATTTTATTGTTATTTGTTTGTGAACCACGTAAGTATATCCCTATTCCTTTATTATCTGAGACATTATTTCTTGTGATGTTGTGGCCCATAGAATTATAGTATATGCAAATTCCGGTGTTATTATTTGCATAAATTTTATTTTCAGTCACATTACAAGCCACACACTGGTATAGAAAGATACCGTGATAGTCATAACCACCATATCCATTGGAATAGACAACATTGCGAGAGATATTGATATATCCGTAGCCACCAGCGTTCCCATTAACATATATTCCAGTCCAGCTATTATTGAAAACGGTATTTCTCTCTATAGAGCAGTATGAGGTTATCGTATAGACAAAAATTCCGTGTCCCATATTTCTAGATACATTGTTACCGCTGATTTTTGTGTAGGAACACCCAGACTCAACACGGATTCCCTCCTTGGAGTTGTTGGATACATTGTTATTTGTTATGGTGTTATTGATTGAATAGGAGTAGATGTAAATGCCATGGTTAGAGTTGCTGGAGACATTATTGTAGGCTATGGTGTTGTTTGTGGAATAGGAGTAGATGTAAATGCCGTAGTTAGAGTTGCTGGAGACATTATTGTAGGCTATGGTGTTGTTTGTGGAATAAGAAGCTACGTAAAGACCATAGTTTCCATTATTAGTAATGGTGTTGAATGTTAAAATGGTGTTGTTTGTGTAGTTCAAATGTGCACCATAGCTGTTGCTAGAGGCATTGTTATTTGTTATTATGTTGAATCGTGAATTCCCATATAGATAAATCCCATATATTGAGTTATTGCACTTGTTGTTTTCTATTGTTCCATTCCTCACATTGTTTAGTGCAATTCCTGCACCGTAAGGTGCACTGCCAGAATTTGTCGCATTGTAAACTGTGCAGTTTCTTATTACAAAATACACATTCGTGTTCTCTATCCAGATGCCATACATACCTAATGCTGGTGCTTGTCCTCCATCTATTTCATATCCATCTATAATGTATGGATTTCCTTGGGTTCCATCACCAGGCCACCCATTCAACTGTGCTTCTGTTTGAAACCCAACATCACCGATTATATGTATCGGTGAATGTGGTGTGCCTCTTGTCCCGCCATTTGCCATAGTGTTTTCACGCTGGATTTTTCCTGCTCTGTAAGCAAACTCACTTGCATCTTTTTCGCCAAGCCAGTTTGTCATCTCAAAGTAGAATTTCGTGTCGTTATTGAGGCCAGCAAGAGCACTGCCTGCAACACTGAACTCAATTTTACCATCGCTCAAACCATGAGCAATGTTTGGATTCTGGATTTCCTCTGCCTTAACACCATTCTCCCACTTCCAGGCCCTTGCACTTACTACCTGTCCATTTCTCCCTTGTAACTCAATCAGATAGCCATGAGAAATCATTGCTGGATTGAAGGTGTTGATTGTAGAATTCATCAAATCAATGTAAACCCTTGCCACATCCGTGCCCAGATTTTCTTTTATCACCACTGGCGTTGGTGGTCCTGGCTGCACTGGGGGTCTGGCACCAAGCACAGGGATTTCGCAGCCAGCAAGCATTGTGCCATCCACTGCCATGTAGAAGTATGCATTGCTTGCAATTGCACTGGCATACTCTCGCAAATCAATGTTCTGGCTTGCATCTCCACTTACATCACTCCCCTTCTCCACACCCTGCCAATCACCAAACGCACCATCAATCACAATTCCTGAAGGTAAGGAACCAAAGTATGCTTTGCCACCGTTGCCCACAATTCTGTAGGGTACATTCGTGTCCACACTCTGTACACCAAACTCAAATGCCTTACCATTTGTCAAGCTCTTTGCTTTGCAACTCACCACCACTTCTTCATTCACTGCAATGTCCTTCTTTGGTAAACTCACATTCGCATTTGCCACGCTTATGCTTTCCACATGCACATCCTTACCCTTTGCAATCAATCTTAGCTCGAGCACATCAGCATCTGCATATACCACATCATTGCCAATAAAATTCTGGTAAACCACTAAACTTCCTTCAGTTTTGCTTACCAGCGCCATGCCCCGTTTCTCTGCATAAACACTGCCCTCATAGTGTCGCATCGCAACAAGGCCTATTGGCTCTGTCATTCCTGTAATCTTCGCACTTCCTTCAACAATGTTCCCGCTTTTCTCCACGACCACACCGCCAACACTTTCCCAGGCACTGTAATTCAATTCTGGCTTTATAGATGTACTCCCTTCTTTAAACACTGCCACTGATGAAGTATGAATGTTGCCATTGAATCCGCTAATCTCTATCTTTGCATCTGCTCCTATGTTCTCCACCCTGTAGCCAGTGTTTGGATTCCTGTCCTTGTCGATAAACAGAACAAGGGTATCATAGCCACTGTTTGCACCATTAAACGCAGTGCCAGCAACTTTCACATAGAAATAGCATTTTTCATTGCTGTAGTAAATGCTGTATTCTGTGATTTTTATGTCTGGGTTTGCAAAGTCCTCACTGTCTTTATAAACCGCAAGCCCCTGCCAATCATCTATGTTTCCATCCACCTTAATTTTTTCTGAAGGAATCGTGAAAAGCCAGAATGCAAAAACTGAGATGGCAATTACCACAACCACAAGTCCCACAACAACCTGTTTTACCCGGCTAACTTTTGCTGGTCTTTGCCTCATGCCAGGTTTCTTCAATCCGTTTACATACCCTGGCTTCCGCTTTCCAAGTCCATTGGTGTAGGCCTCTCTCGCAGTCACACTCTTCTTCAACCCATTTGTAAATGCTTCTCTACCAACCAATGCCTTTTCTTCCTTCACTGCCTCTGGCTCTTTTTCTACCTTCACCTCTTCTTTTTCCACCGCAGGTGCAACAACTGGTTTCTCCTCTTCTGCAGACACAACCTCTTCCTTTGCCCCAGGCACGACTTCTGGTTTTACCTCAACTGGCTTTGGCTTCTTTGCTTCCTTCTCCAGTTCTTCACGAGTTATTTTCATATCAAAGCTTTTCGAAAGCACATACAGCTTCTCCTGCTCCATGCTCTTGTCATTTATCACAGCCAGAACCGTGTTGCCGTTCACCGCGGCCATGTCACCAATCTTCTTCAGAAACTTAACAACCTTATCAAAGCCATTTTCAAGGATGAGGGTTTCAATACAGTCAAGAACTAGCACACCTTCCTTGTTGTTTTTTAAGAAGTTGCCCACTTCACGCATTAACTCAAATTCCATTCTACCTGGCTTCACTGCACCTTTCTCTGAGGATTCTGAAATCCAGAGCACCTCTGAATCAAATTTATGGAGTTTCTTGAGTTTAGCTGGGAATGTGGTGCTAACACAGAGCCCTGGCATTCCTTCCGAAAGAAATTGGCGATAGAGTTTGTAGATGTGTTTGGGGTCCTCCTCATAAATGAGAACACTTGAGCCTTTCATTTCTTCAATTTTCTCTCCACCCTCCTCCTCTGCTGTCTCCTCTTCTGCCACCTCTTCTTTCACAACTTTCTTCACAACGGGTTTTGGCTTTGCCTTCATCTCTTCCTCATCCATAATTATAATGCCCTTTGTTTTGCTCACACCCAATTTCTTGTAGGAGGTTTCATAGAATAAATTATCTAAAGAAATTATTCCTATTCTTGCAACCACCCTCTCCTCTTCCCTTCGAT
This sequence comes from Thermoplasmata archaeon, assembly GCA_038874435.1. Taxonomy (NCBI): domain Archaea; kingdom Methanobacteriati; phylum Thermoplasmatota; class Thermoplasmata; species Thermoplasmata archaeon. The sequence goes on along the minus strand of JAVZCK010000001.1, from coordinate 171,161 downwards.
GCTCAATGTCCAGTACACCGTTGAAATGCGAGTGAAACGCGGAAATTACCTTCTGCTCATGCATCGTCTTGGAAATTTTGAACAGAGCTCCGCCATTGTATTTCTTGATTCTCGCTGTCAGCCCTTGCGAAAACTTGAATGCGGTTTCGAAGCCAAAAACTTTTATAGCATTTGAAAGAATGTCTGAATAAACTCTGAATTTTTTGCCTTCAATTTTCTTCAGAATTTTTGAAATTGCAATTTCCACATTTGTTAAACTCTTTGAGCATTTGTAAATTGCACCTTTCTCCTCTACCCCTATTATTCTTTCATTTCTGAAGGAATACCAGTCCACAATGTAGAGCGTGCCATTCTTTTCATGGGTCTCAGCATTTATTCCTATTGCACTCATCAACTTTTTAAAGTCATCTGGTGAACTCTCGGATAACACCGCAATACAAATCTCTCCTTTAGTCAGTGCTTCCTTTATATACTGTCTCACAAGCAGGTCTGTTTCCAGCCCCTCATCGGTCTGCAACAGCAGCATATAATCCGCAGGTATTCCCTCTTCTACTAGCTTATTTATGCCCTCTATCTCAATCTTTCTTGCGTCCATTTTCTTGCCCCCAGTATACATACACTTTAGATTGGGATGCCAAATATATCCCTCTAAGGGTTAGATGCAGGATTATTTTGTGTCTATATGTCCTAAGACTTCATAGCTTATAAAGATTTGGCATCCAATTGAATTTCTTCCTTACACGAACGGCAGTTTCACAACCCTTCCTGAATAGAACTTATCCCTTATCTTGATTTGCACTTCCATGCCCTCTTTTGCAAGTGCATTCGGCAAATAGCCCAGAGCAATACCTTTGCTGAGCATCGGTGAAACGGTCCCTGAAGTAACTGTCCCTACCTTTTTTCCGCCAACATAAATCTCGAAACCGTGTCTTGGAATCCCTTCTGAAAGCAAAATTCCGACTAGACGGTCATAGTTCCCACTCGCCTTTTGTTTCTCAAGTACTGTTCTACCAATGAAGTCATGGTCATATTTCACAGCAAATTCCGCATTTGCCTCAAGTGTTGTCCTATCATCATGAAAATCTGTGCCAGAAAGCAAGAAACCTTTTTCAAGTCGCAGTGTATCCCTTGCACCAAGCCCCACTGGAATTATCCCAAATTCTCTTCCTGCATCAAAAATTGCCTCCCAGATCGCTTCTGTTATCCCAGCATGGGCAATTATTTCAAATCCATCTTCTCCAGTGTAACCAGTCCTAGAAACAAAACAAAGTTCTCCGTGGGCAAACGCCCTTATCTTCTCTCCATGTACCTTCTCTAGCTCGACAATCTGATTGTAACCGAATGCAGGCGTCTCCTGTTTTGTGTGCACTTTTGCTTTATCCATAGCAATAAAATCAGCTTTGAAAAAACTAAGTTTTTCAAGCGGATAGCTTGTAAGTTTTGCCAGCACCTTTGCGGCATTCTTCCCCTGTAGTGCAATGCATCCAAGAGCATCGGAGGCATTAATTATTTCCACATCTCCATTTTTGTGCTGGGTAAACCATTTGTACATCTTCTCAATTGTAGCCGCATTTGGCACAAAGAGATAGGTAAAATCACCAACCCTAGCCCCTATCATATCATCTAAGATTTTTCCCTCTTCATTTAGCACATGTGTGTAACGGCATTTGCCAATCTCGCAAGTGGCAAAATTGTTAGTGCAGAGCTTGTTGAGAAAGTTGCCAGCGTCCCTGCCATAAATTATGAAATCGCCCATATGAGAGACATCAAATACTCCAACGCTCTCCCGCACTGCTTTATGTTCCTGAATTATGCTCTTGTACTGGATTGGCATCATAAACCCAGCAAATTCAACCATCTTCGCACCATTTTTCACATGCCACGCATACAGCGGAGTTTTCTTTGGTTCCATTTTTCTCACCTTTTTTCATGCTGGGGCCAGGATTTGAACCTGGGAACCCCTATGGGAGCAGATCTTGAGTCTGCCGCCTTTGACCAGACTTGGCAACCCCAGCACATGGGAGAGGTAATGGATGCAATTTAATTAATCTAACGGTAGGACTTAACTGCCTCTACATCCCAGCCCTTGCCATTTTTCTTGACATCACCACCATTACCGTGCCAAGAATGGTTATCAGGCAGCCCCATATCACACAACCAGGTATTCCTGCCCCTGCAAATATCAACGCTAAACCCATGAATACACAGATTAGACCAAGCCAGATGAACATCCTTGAGAGCCCGAATCTATTACCCCACATTTCTCTGCCTCAATGGGTAGAGCAGGAGAAACAGGGGTCGTAGGCACGCAACAACGCTTCAGTCAAACGCACAAGCTCCTCCCTTGGCTTGTTTATGTTTGCAGTGAGCAGTGCCGTCAGGTCCTCCTCGATATTCTGCACATTCTGAGCAGTGGGCGTAATTATGTTTGCCTCCTTCACAATGCCGTTCGCATCCACAGTATATTCATGGAAGAGAGTACCTCTTGGTGCTTCAACAACGCCAACACCCGTGCCAGATCTTACAATCTTAACTGGCTTCTCGTCCTTCAGTGTTCTTGCAAGCTGGGATGCAATCTCAATGCCTTCCTCGGTGTAATGCACAAGTTCAACACCTTGCGCCACAAGGTTATGGAATGGGTTATAGCTTGGGAATTTTACTGGCCCATTCTTTGCAAGTTCCTTTGCTTTCTCGCCCAGCCTATCGCTAAACAAGTTTACTCTTGCGATTGAACCCACGAAGAAGCCATGCCCATTTCTTGTGCTGAATTTAGTGTGAGAGTATGGCCTGAAGACCTCATTCGTGTACTTTCTGTAGTCCTTTGCAGGTGCCCGCACACCTTCACTGGACACAATCATTCCTCCATATGATGGATACATCTCTCCATCGTCAATTGCTGAGTATTCCGTCTTCCTCTGAAGCTCTGGATATTTTATGCTTGCTGCAAGGTTGTAGGTTTCAATGCAGTCATCCAAAACACCCTTCAATTCTTTAACAATTCTCTTCAATTCTGTCTTTGTGGGAAGCTTCGCAAAACCACCAGGCACTGAAGAAACTGGATGGACAGCTCTTCCAGAAACAACTTCAACGATCAGGTTTCCCACATTTCTTATTTTCAGCGCTCTCTTAACCGCCTCAGGATTTCGCATGTAGACATCCACCACACCATCTGCATTCAGATACTCAGGTAATGCAAGCACATAAAGATGCAGTGCATGGCTCTGGAGCATCTGTCCCACATTTCCCAATCGTCTCAACAACTTTGTCTGTTCGCTCACCTCAATTCCCATCGCATTCTCCACTGCTTGCACTGCAGCGTAGTTATGCACGACTGGACAGACCCCGCAGATTCTTGAGGACATTGCAATCACTTCATCTGCTCTTCTATTGCGCAAGAAACTCTCGAAAAGCCTGGCACCTTCATGCACTTCCATTCTCACCTTTGGTTTCCCATCCACAATCTCAAAATTAATAATTCCATGCCCCTCAATCTGTGTAATGTAATTCATCTCCACATTCATTGTTTACCACCTCCAACTGCCCTGAAAGCCTGTGCAGCTGATGTGTACTTTCTAAATAGCCTAATAATGTCATCCTGACTTGCAATTTTCTTAAGGAGTTCAAGCTCTGCAGTCATTTCTGGCATTTCAAGAGGCCCTCTGCAACCATCGCAAGGCATGTTCGAGGATGGGCAGGGTGCTCCGCAGCCACCATAAGTCACAGGGCCAGCACAGGGTGTGCCCTTAAGTAGCAAACACGAATTGCCCTTGCTCTTGCAGTCCATACAAACTGGTCTTGTGTGTTCTCTTGGAATCTTACCTGCGAGCAAGTCACTCACAACTTTGTCAAAGTCCTCTCTGACAATTGGACAACCACGAATCATTGCATCCACTTTGATTATTTCCCCAAGCGGCTTGACTTCAATCACTTCTATTTTTTCGCCTTCCTTGCCATACACATACCTTTTACCTTCGTTCACATCCGTGAAATTGTTGAGCGCTGCAATTCCACCGAAACATGCACAGGAGCCTAGGGCAACCACAAACTTGCTATGTTCCCTGATTTTCTTCACGAGTTCAACTTCATGGCTTGTTATCACAGAGCCCTCAATAAACGCAACATCAAAATTTTCCCATTTGTTTGTTTTCTGTCCAAGTCGGAAATGCACAAACTCAAAACTCTCTAAAATCCTGTCGATGTACTTCGAGTTTACAATTTCCACTTCGCAACCCTCACAATCAGTTAAATCAAATATTGCCACTTTTGGTTTTGCCATTTTGACCACCTCAGATTGCCTCCGGAAGTGTTTTAACTTCCTCATAATTGAAAACTGGTCCATCCAAACACACATACTTGTTGTTTATCTGACAATGTTGGCACTTGCCCACACCGCACTTCATGTTTCTCTCAAGTGAAATGTAAATTGAGCTATCTGGCATTCCCATTTCTCTGCACTTCTTTATCACAAATTTGTACATCACTGGTGGACCGCAGACCATACCAATTGCATCTTTTATTGGATACGGTATTTTGTCAAAGAGCGTTGTGACCACACCTACATTCCCTGTCCAACCACAGAGAGAGCCATCTGGATTTTTATCAGTATCCACACTTACCAGAAAATTTGCCTCCTTGCCCCACCGCTCAAACTCGTTTTTGAAGAGCAGGTCACCAGGTGTTCTTGCCCCATACAAAATAGTAATCTTACCGAAATCTGACTTGTGGGCAAGCACATAATTTATGCTGCTTCTGAGTGGGGCCATACCTATACCACCGGCAACATACAAGAGGTCTTTGCCTTTAACCGTCTCAAATGGAAAGCCCACACCATAAGGTCCGCGAATCCACACTTTATCGCCCACATTCTTTCTGTGCAAAGCATCAGTTACATTTCCTATCTTTCTTACGCAGAGGTCAATGTAGCCCTTCTCATGTGGTCCAGATGTAATTGAAATTGGGGCTTCACCCACACCAGGTATTGTGAGTTCTACAAATTGTCCTGGCATGTACTTAAAATTCTTTGCCTCTAGCCGAAATACCTTTGTATCACATGTCATCTCCTCAATTTTCAGGATTTTTGTCTCCCAGGGCTTGTAAATGTTCTCCATTTTCATGCACCTCCTATCTTTGTAAGTGTTTCCCGCATGTCAATTGATGCTGGGCAGTAAGTCACACATCGTCCACAGCCGACGCAGGCAGGAACTCCAAACTCATCCATGAAAGTTCTGAACTTATGGGTGTATACATTTCTATACCTTGCTTTCAAGTCCTTTCTGAAGTTGTGACCCCCAGCCACTCTCGCAAAACTCAACAGGAAGCAGGAATCCCAGCATCTTACACGCTCCCCTTCCTCTGGCTTCACATAGGTATTATCTACAACATCATAGCAATAACAGAGTGGACACACGACTGTGCAATTTGTGCATCCAAGGCATTTCTTCGCTGTTTCTTCCCACACTGGATTTTCATAGTTCTTGAGAATGTTTTCAGACACCTTGTGAAGGTCAATGTGTTTCGCCTCTTGATACTCTGCTTTGATTTCCTTTATTTCTGTCTGTGTCTGGATGAACAGAAATGAATTGAGCATTTTTCTGCCAGTTTCGGTATACGAAACAGCATGGTAGCCGTGCTCATTTGCTTTTAAAAACACATCGCAGATTGGCTGGAGCACATTTGCGTTTACGGATTTGCAGAAGCATTTTTCACCGGGCTTGCAGGTAATTCCAACGATTAGCAGCTTCTCCCTTCTTGCTCGATAATATGGGTCGTTCCAGAATACCTTGTCCAAACGAGCGATTGCATTTATATCACAAATGTGGAGTGCAAATAGTGCAAGTTTCTCCTCTGTCAATTTTTCGCGAATTTTCTCCTTTTCAAATGTGAACATGGTCTCTTTGTATGGCAGAAGAAATCTTTTGATAGGTGTGATTGTCGTAGTGTAATCCAATACCACATCCTCAAAGTTCTCAACTTCTGTATACACGATGTCCTCTCCTTTTTTCACAGGAGCAATAATCTTGTATTCACTGGCAATCTCTTCAAAAAACTTTCTGAGATTTTCTTTCTTTATTTCCTTTGCAAGCACATTTATCACCTTCTTTGTTAGGAATTTCTTCATTTTAGGGCCGGGACCGAGATTTGAACTCGGGTCTCAGGATTTCAGCAGCCCTTTGGGGCTACCACAGTCCCACAGGATAGCCAGGCTACCCCATCCCGGCCAACCCATGCGTGTGAATGGAGAGATTATCAGAATATATATAAATTATCATTGCCTCAGCAGTCAAACCTCCAAAATGAATATATATCACACATCATTATTATTGTGAAAATTTGCAGATTTGCAGCATACCAAAGGGTGACCTGATGGCTGAAGAGAGAAAATACATCACGGGTGGAACACATGTGTCCGAGGAGGACTTTCTCAGACAATTGAAAGAAAAAATTGCTAAGAAGACAGATGGGAAAGAATTGAAGCAAGGTAGGATGTATGTGGTATTTGAGACAAAGCCAAAAGTAAGCTACATGCTGCTCAAGGACCTTCTGAATGCTGGCAAAACTGCAATCTGCGTATCAAGGAACAGTGCTGAGCGCATAATGGAAGAGTATGGAGTTCAAACAGAAATTTTTATCTGGCTTACAAGTGTAGCAGGTAAAAACAATCTCCCGCCTACAAGCATTGGGATTCTATCAAGATACCTTGCAGAAATGATCGAAAAAAAGCCAGGTTGTGTGGTTCTTATAGACTGCCTAGATACTCTCATTCTTAACAACAAGTTTCCTGCGGTGATGCGGATGATAGAAACCCTCTATGACCAGCTTCTCCGCACAAATTCAATTCTTATTCTACCGGTAATGAAAGAAATGTTTTCGCAGCAAGATTTGGCATATCTTACAAGGAATGCAGAGATAATCGAGTAGTGTCATCTCTGCAACCAGCCGCTTCCGTCACACCCAGCATCATTCAACTGCGGCAGCATTTCTCTACAGGAAGAAAACGCAAGGTTGTGCCTTTTACAGACCTCCTTTGCTCTCTGAAGCACCTGTGCTCTAATCCCTTCTGGGAGATAGTATGAATTGCCAACAATCACAGGGTTTTTGAAATAAAGATTCTGTAGTTTTTCCTTCACTTCTGGAAATACAGATACAATTCTTGCAAGCGCATCCTTCCGCACTTTAAATGTGGAAAACACACAATGTTTGGCATATGGAGCAACTACTTCAACCACTTCCTCAAAATTTTCGTTAATACCTGGAATTAAAGGGTCTATCCTAACTACACATGGCACTTTCTCGCTTAACTTCTCAAGCGCTTTAATTCTCCTTGATGGCAGAGGTGCTTTTGGCTCCAGCAGTTTAGCAATTTCATCATCAATTGTTGTGATTGTGATGGAAACTACCGCATTCATAGTTTCGAGAATATCTACATCCCTTGTCACGATATCTGATTTTGTGATTATCAACACCTGAAATCCATGTTCCCTGAAAATTTTTAGCACATTTCTCGTTATTCCCTCATCCTTTTCAACTGGAGGATACGGGTCTGAGCTGTTGCTCATGCTGATGTACCTGTTTTGCTCCAGTTTTCCGCACTCTCTTGCCACTGTTCTCAGTACATCTCTTTTCTTTCTCAAATGGAAGGCATCAGGAATGTAACTGGTAATGTAGCAATAAACGCAAGCATGGGCACAGCCCGTGTAGGGATTAAAAGAATATTTGGGAGGACAGGTACATGCCTTGTTTTGCCACGGATCAAAAGCCGTGATGTAAGACATTTATTTTTGCTGTTGGGTAGCAAGGGCCTGACGCACTGTTTCCATCACAGCATCTGGCTCCTTATAATACCATGAAACCAATCTTGCCACATCCTTGTAGGTGAACGGATTGTCTTTGGGCCGTTGGGATTCTATAAGCTTCATGTATTCAAGAATGTCACATCTTCTCTTTACTTCTCTTTCCATTTCCTTCATGCTCCAGTTCTTAGACGCAGCCACCTTTTCATAAACATAACTGTGACCACTGTAACTGAAGGTGTCATCTGCAGGATTCCATGAATAAACCGAGTTCGTAATTAATTCGTTAGTTTCTGGGTCGATACCCACGATTTCTGTAAGGTTTTTGACACGTCTGGTCATCTTTGTTCCAACTTTAACTTGTCCTTGCAACAGCACAATGTTAAGGGCAGCAACAAGAGCCCTTGGTAAGTTGATTGGTGGGTTTTCCATACGGTGCACCATTGCAGCCACTGATTCTGCATGGAATGTGGTATAGCATGTCTTACCCGTAGCCATCGCCTGGAACACAATGTAGGCCTCTGCACCTCTTACCTCACCAACCATCAGGTATTGCGGTCTTTGACGAAGGGCAGCAGTGAGTAGATCGAACATGTCAATTTCACCTGCTGCTTTTCCTGTAATCAGGTTTTTGCCACCAAAGCCAGACCTTGTAAGCGAGGGAATCCAGTTTTCATGGGGGAGGTTGAGTTCTCTCGTGTCCTCAATGCTCACTATTTTCATTTGCGGTGGGATAAACAACAAGACAGCGTTGAGCGTTGTGGTCTTTCCACTTGCAGTGCCACCACAAACCATCATGGACTGCCCTGACTCTATCGCAATCCAGATATATGCCATCATCTCAGTTGACATTGTTTTGAACTTGAGCAAGTCCACCGGAGTAAATGGATTCTCCCTGAAACGCCTAATTGTGAAAGAAGAACCCCTCTTTGTGACATGCTCACCCAATGTTGCCTGCAATCTTGAACCATCTGGCACTGTAGCATCTACCATCGGGCTCGCGACTGAAATGTGCTTTCCGCATCGCTGCACGAGCCAGACAACGAAACCATCCAATTCCTTGTGCGACTGGAATCGCAGATTGGATTTAATGGACCCATACTTTCTGTGGAAAATGTATATTGGGATTTTCACACCATCGCAGGAAATATCCTCCACCTGTGGGTCGATCATAGGAACTCCTATGAGCCCATAACCAAGAAAATCACGAACGACATAATACAAAATCTTCTCTTTGCTAACTGGGTTGAGGTGAATCTCATTTTCTCTGAGAACCTTTATCGCCAGCTCTCTGAGATATTTTTCTCTCTCTTTTGGGTCCTCCAACTCAATCATCTCAAATGCATCAATGAGCTTCCCCTTCAGAAAATCAAGAATAAATTCTTCATCTGTAGTGAGTACAGGTTCAATGACTTCATATAGATATTCATTAGAAATTGTATCATATTTTATTCTAACATATGAATAGCCAGGCTGTATAGGCTGTACCTCTATTTCATTTATGTGTTTCTCAGCAATCGGAGGAATTACTGTTACTCCCTCAATGCCACGTCCTGTAAGAGAGGACTGGACGGTCTTTGGCATCATGATTTTCCTTGGTTTAGATTTTAAGAAAATGCCTGCAATTCGAAGCCCTATTGGAAGGGATTTCGTTTCTTTTTCAGTTGTAGCCATTTCATCACCTCACACCATAAACCTCATCAGAAGCCAACCGATAACTACCATTATGAAACTATGTTGGAGTCCAGTTGCAATCTTACCAGTGATTATGACACCTGCGAGAATTCCATCGCCTATTGCATGGATTATCACAGAAACAAACATCACAAACATAATCTCTGGGATGAGTTTGTATTCTATTTTTGTGGCACTAGCACCACCGCCACCGCCGAGCTGCTGTGCCCCTTCCTCTACACTCTTACCTGCCTTCGCCATCTGAGGCAAGAATGTAGCATTCAGAATCATTATTGTGACGATGAACACAAAGAACGCTATGTAGATAACAGTAAGGTACGTGGTCATTGAAATTCGCTTCTGGGCCTCCATGAGTTGAACCTCTTTCGTGTCATGGGCAACCATTGAAAGCACATCTGCAACATTACCTCCTGCGTCGTTTGCCTTTGTAATTATCGCTACACATCTTCGTACTGCTGGGGTATTCACACGCTGGGAGAAGAGACGCAATGCTTCTGCAGCAGGCACACCCCATTCAATCTGTGCTGCCATTTTTCTTATTTCAGGTGTAAGCTTTCCATATCTTCCAGTGGAGGCAACCACAATTGCTTCCGCAAGCGTCATACCGAACCTTCCTGCCTCGGCCACATCTCTCAGAAACTCAGGAAGTCGTTCTTCAATTGCACGAACTCTACTTAACTCCATACTCTTATAGAACCCATAAGGACCAATCAAAATTGCAATGCCGAGTACAAAGAAGTCCAGTGCCCTATTAAGTGCATTTTCTGGTTCCATCTGGCCATCAAAATTATAGTCGTACTGTTTAAATGGTGTCATAATTATTGTCTTATCAGGATTGTTCTTATCCACAGGAATCACATTCAAAACTCCTATAATAAAGAAAACTGCAGCGATGCACCCTGAGATTATCAGGATCTTCTTCGCTGTAGGAATTTTCTCTTCCTTGCCTCCAAAAATATTCTCTGCCATTTTCATCACTCCTGACTCATGTTCCATATCACAAAGATGAAGCCAAACTGAGACATCGGAATCATCAGAAACACTATTGCGTACAGAATGTTAAGTATGAACCTCCCCTGCCCACCAACAAGGGCCATAATTGCCATGATCACCACAAGGAAAAGCGGAAATGCAACCACAACTGTCACAAAGGTCTCGGCAAGCATACCAAGAGTTTCAAGGCGCTTGGACATCTCCAATTTTGCCTCTTTCTCGTACTGCTCTGCCTTCGTGAGGAAATAGGGTTTCAACTGACCACCTGAAGTTGTTGTTGTCACCACACCTTGCAAGAAATCCTGGAATTTGGCAGATGGCGTTCTGGTCGCCCCTTTCTTAATTGCAGTAAGAATGTCTACCCCCAACAACTCAGTGTCCCTAGTTATCCAACCCGCCTCCTCCTTTATTTCACCGTAGATTGGTTGCCTGGCTAACTCCTTAAAAATTACATCAATGTTCACATCTGCAGATGCCATTGCAGAAACGAAGCTCATTGCAGGCGAGATTTTTTTATCTATGTCCCTTGCCCTTGCCTTGGCTCTTGATGAAGGGAGAGACAGCATTATGAAATAAGTGAGAATTGTTCCAACCACTGGGAGGACAACTGCAATAAGAACCCCTGCTATGAGATTGCCAATCAATGCTAAAATTACTCCCAATACCACACCAGTTACGGAGAGCGCAATTCCTGCAATCATTGTGATAAACCAGGCATATGCAATGTATTCCTCTGGTCTAATTCTCATGTGGGCTTTAAGCATGTCGTCCTCTAGTTTCTGATTCATCCTTGCCTTCACTTCTGCTTTTGGTCCAAACATCTTCCATGCAGTTTGCTGAAGAGGAGTCAGTTGTGCATACTGAGGCAGCACGCCCTTGGGTAATTTAACCACATGGCTTGAAAGCAATTCACGCTGGGCCCCTGCCTTCTGCGTCTTCAGATATGATTTCTTAGTGTCAAGGGCATCAAACCTGCTTGTGACCTCAGGAGACAAATTTATCACCTCTTATCTTCTCAATTGTATCTTTTGGGTCCTTGAAATATGCCACAATTATGTTTGCAAGCTTCCTGTAGTCAGTTATGTTCTTGCGCACCATGTAATTCACCACTTCAACTCTTCTGTTGAATTCTTCCATCATTTCCTCATGTGTGAGATTTTTCATTTCCATGATTTTGTCAAAGAGGAAACTGTGACCCTTAAACACGAAAGAGTCCGTGGGCTGGTCCCACTCATACACTGTGTTTGTGATTAACTCGTTCGTCTCTGGTTCAAAGCCAACAATCTCAATCACTTGCTTGATTCGCCTTACCATGCTCATTCCCACTCTCGCATGGGTCTGAATAATCACATTGTTAAGGGCTGAGAGAAGAATTCTCGGCGTGGAAATTGGTGGGTTTTCTAATCTGTTCACCATTGACTTCACAGAGTCGGCATGCATCGTAGAATAGGTTGTGTGACCGGTAGCCATTGCCTGGAACATTGTATAGGTTTCTTTGCCTCTCACCTCACCCACAATGATGTAGTTGGGCCTTTGTCTCAATGCAGCTCTCACAAGATCAAACATATCAATTTCGCCCGCTGCCTTCCCGTCTGCACCTCTTTCACCAGTGCCACTTCTTGTAGCACCCGGTATCCAGTTCTCATGTGGTAGCTTTATCTCTCTTGTGTCTTCCATTGTAATAATTTTTGCTGCGGGAGGTATGAACAGAGTAATGGCGTTCAGGGTAGATGTTTTACCACTTGCAGGGCCACCACAAACAATTATTGATTCTCCATGTTCTACTGCAATCCAAAAATAAGCAACCATTTCCGGAGATGCGGTCTTAGTAGTGATCAGGTCAACAGGTGTAAACGGCTTTTCTTTGAACCGTCTAATCGTGAAGCTGCCTCCCCTGGTGGTTACCTCTCGTGAATATGTTGCCTGTACTCTGTGTCCCTCTGTTGTAGTTCCATCTAGGATTGGATTTGAAACTGAGATCTGTTTGCCACATCGCTGTCCGAGTGCCACAATAAATGAGTTCAACTCCTCATCTGTTTCAAACTTAATGTTTGTCTTTATTGACTCAAATTTCTGGTGATAGAGGTAAATTGGAATACCCACGCCATCACAAGAGATATCCTCTACCATCTCATCTCGCATGAGCACATCTATTGGTCCAAAACCAACAAAATCACGGATAATGTAGTAGATGATGCGTTCAACTGAAATTGGTGAGAGATTAATCATTCTTGTTCGAAGATAGGTGTTGACACAGCCCTTCAGATACTCCTCCTTATCCTTCGCAGTCATGGTTTCCCAGTCGTAGCCAACAGTTCGCATCAATGTGTCTTTTACAAGGTCTAGGACCTCCTTCTCCCTAATTGTTAGCTTGGGTTCGATTGCCTCATAAAGGTACTCCTTGGAGGTGTTGTTGTAGGTGATACGTGAATAACTGTATGGGGGGTTCTGTGGGACGAATGCAAGCTCCTGGATATTCGGATCTGTAATTTTTGGAATTTCTGTTATGGAGCCGCCCTCACCGCCAAGCTCAGTTGCACTCTTAATAATTTCTCGTCTTGGAACCTTTATTTTTATCCCAAACTTTTTCTTTGTAGATTCAGCCATTTTCATTAACCCCCTGAACCTTCAATTGAAGCTCGCACTGTGGCCTTGACAATTGTAAAATCGGTTAAACCATAAATTGTGATGGTAAACTTGTAATAACCCTGAGAAAGGGCAGATAAGCCAGTTATTGCATAATCAGTGCCTGCAGTGAAATTTGCCTTTGCGAAGGTTTTGTTGTAATATTCCATCCATGCATAAGGATACTTTGTCTGGAATTCAATCGTCACATTATCTGTGATATTCCAATCCTCATAAAATCTCTGGTTGAAGCGTTCCACATAAACGAGAGATGTGTAAATACCCTTTGTTCCTTCTGCATAGCCAGATGCAGGTTGTCCAAGTAGTGAATAAAGTGCAATTGTAAAATTCTTGTAGATTCCCTTCTTCTCAGCAGTTACGGGTGGAGAACCTGTGATTACCTGCTTATCCACTCCCTGGCTCACAATGATTGCACCATTTTCGTAAGCAATTGTCTGAGCCACATAGTAACGGTTTGGTGCATAAAGAGAAATTGATCCGCCAGTAAGATTCGTGGAATATTGGATCGGAGTATATGGTGTTGTAGATGTGTTGTACGAGTAGTTGTATCTGACATTAATCATTCCCTGATTTGGCTGGAAGGTCAGAGTGCCATGAGTGGGCTCCGCAAACACAGGCACATAGCCAGATACCATCGTGATTGGAGAATAGAGAGTGAAATCTACTACATTATTTACTACTAAAATATCTATATTTGATTTTAAACGAGACATATCATTTTCAACCTGATTCATGTACTGAACTTCGTTATCTTGCATCCAGATTGGGACATACTGCGTTGTGAACATAGACAGAAAAGCGAGGAATACCATTAGTGCCATGATTGTGCCAACGGTGGAAGCCACGCCTGCCTGGGAAATCCTTAACCTTTTCCTTGCCTTCATCCTTCGTGTGTATTGGGTTGTAAGAGTTATTCCTCTCATCTCACCACCTGCAACTGTTATCTTAGCCCCTAATTGAGAACACCCTATATATAACTTCTCATGGAAAAAACTATATTTCTCTCTGCCATATGCTCTACTGTGAAGTTAAATAGAAAAGGAAGAGTGCCATTTTCGCTTGTTGCTGTCATAGTTGCCTTTCTCACAATCGTGAGTGGCATTTACATGGCTGTGGTTGCCAGTCAGCGAAATGATGCCATCAACCTGCAGCATGCGAACTCCCGTTTAAATGCTTTCCTTCTCCTCCATGAGGACTTACTTGTGCAAGCGGGTGTCTCTGCTGTGCTCTCCGCAGTTAACAAATCAAATGCAATCGTTTACACCAAAGAAAACCCGATTGAGTTTGTGGAGAATGAGAGCAAGAACTACATGAGAACTTTCACTGGTATTGCAGCTGGAGGTCAGCCAATGCGTTTCCCGGATTACTCAGCCACACACAAGAACCTGCAATGGAAATTAAATGCTTTCAGATACGATTATGAAATGATGAACGAAAGCGGTGTGATTTTGAATTTCACTGGTGATGTCTATTTCAGAATCAACGGCAAAATCACAACAACCATTGTGGACAACAGAACTGGTTATTCGCTCACTAAGGACATAAATCTGGATTCGTGGGTTCCTGTGACATTGCCATTTCTATATCAACAGAAAAAAATAATGGTGGAGGACATAAATGGCACCAAGGATTACCTTGGCTTTGTTGGAAACATCACGCTCTACCTCTTGAAGAGAACCTTTGAGGAGGTTTTCGGGTACGACTTTTCAAATGTGACGAAGGCACTGGTAAGGGAAGCGGTGGAAACAGCCATTTCCTTTGATGAAGCAAGATTGTACCAGAAAACTGCAAATGCAAGTGTGCATGCTTATCTGCTCTCTCTGGGAGACAGGAGCGAGGTGGACCCCTTCGAATACTGGAAAGACCTGCACGGCTGGAGCTTACTGCAGAGAAAACCCGGGACTCGTGCTACAGACCCCATTCATCTCAACTACACGCTTTACTACTCTCCTTTTTACTTTACCACGCTGACAGTAGAATTTAAAATGAACGACACGGAACGCAGTTACGAAGTAAGCCATGAACTTATTCTACCCGACTCTGCAATTGTCCTCAACGAGACCACGAAGGAAGTGCTTGTAAAAGGAGGAATGCTTCGCCTCGATGTCTGGGAAAAAAACACGGCATTTTTCGTGGCTCACAGATGCTTGATAGAGGTTACACTCCAGCCCTTACTACTGATGGGGTAATACAATTTTTGCCTCTATCAAACTCTCATAGTTTCTCGCAATCTCATCTACTATTCTGCTCTCATTAACCTTATGATGTTCAAAAAGTCCTTTTACTCTCTCACTGTGCTTTCCAAGCCCTTTTTCAGCCAGCTTGGGCGTCACCTTCAGGTATCTATCCATTTTTTCATGGTCCACAACAAGCAAAATTGTCCCGTGCTGGAGCACCGCACCCCTGCTTCTCTTCTGGGCGCTGCCGGAGACCTTCTTTCCCTCCATCTGAATGTCATTTATTGGCTTGAACACCACAGGATAACCAAGCGTGTTTAGTGCCTCCACAATCGGTTTGCACAGAAACTCATAGCTCTGTTTTCTGTCAAAAGGCACAAGTTTCTCTGGAAGAGCAATGGCATATTCCAGCGTGTTCCTATCTGTGTAAATTGCACTGCCAGCGCTCTCACGCTGAATGATAATTACACCATCCTCCTTGCACCTCTCCACATAAACTGCTTCCTCAATCTTTTCGCCATGCCCCACAGAAACCGCTGGTGGTTCCCGCCTGTAAAAATGGAGAATGCACTCACCGGTGGCTATGCACCGCTCCAGAATTTCCCTGTCCTTTGCAACACTCACTTCTGGATGAACCAATCCGAGGTCTTTCACATGGAGCACTCGCATATCAGCCACGGAAGATGGGACGCCTGCTGAGGCGGAGTGATAAAGGCAAGCCGATGAATGGATAGCCGGCAGTTTTTTCTCTCACATATTTCTTCAGCTCTTCAGGAGTCATCTCAGCGCTTTCACCGCTTCGCATCCGCAAGTTCAATTTCCCGCCTGCTTTTTCTTTCTCGCCATAGACAGCAATTATGTTTACCCATTCTCGCTCTGCCTCACGGATTCTCTTTGAGACACTCTCATCTCTATCATCCACATCTGCACGGCAGCCCAGCTCTCTTGCAATCTTAATACAGTCCTCAACAAACTGGTCTGAAACCGGTATTAACCGCACCTGGGTCGGCGCAAGCCAAAGTGGAAATTCTGGCTTCTTACCTTTCTCCTGCTTCATAAATTCCTTTTCCAGCATTGCATAAATTACCCTCTCAATTGCTCCAGATGGGGACTGGTGAAGAATGAGTGGATAATGCTCTTTTCCATCTTCTCCTGTAAAAGTTATTCCATACCTTTCTGCATTTTCCACATCAATCTGGTCTGTATTCAGTGCTGATGCCTTGTCCAGTGCATCCACAAAATTCCATTCGTATTTGAAAACAAAGTAGAAGAACCGCTCATCCCACATTTCAAGCAGTGCTGGCTTTCCCCATCTTCGCACGAGCTCCCGCACAACTTCACCATGCTGTTCATAAAAGTCCTTAGTTACACGCAACGCAAGTTCCAGGTCTTCTGGAATTGAAAAACCGATGCCTGAGAGAATCTCTCTTGAAAGATTAAACCTGTCCAGCAACTCCCTCTTTGCCATCTCAATGTCCGCACAGAAGGAGTGGCAGTCAGGCATTGTGAACGCCCTTAATCGCCTCAAGCCAGCAAGCTCACCCCTCTGCTCTACTCTAAAAGAATAACGAGTTAGTTCATAAAGTCGCAATGGCAGATGCCTGTAGGAAACTTTTGCGTTGTGCATTATCAGGAATTGACCAAAGCATGCAGCAAATCTGAGAAATACTTTCTTATCTGGTGTCTGGATTGTGTACTGTCTTGCTGGGAATCTATGGAGGTAGTTTTTAAGAGAGGGATGCTCAAAATCATACATGATTGGGGTCTCCACTTCCATGCCACCTGTCTCCCTCACTTTTGCGCTCACATACTGCTCCAGAAGATTCTTTATCAACCTCCCTTTAGGATAGTACCTGAAATTGCCAGGGTCTGAGCCAGGTTCATAATCAACAAGTTCAAGGCGACGCATCAGTTCTACATGCGGTGGTTCTCTATCTGCAGCCCTTGCCTTCGCCATTTCATAATGCGAGAACTTCTTTAGATTCTGGAAGTTAGAAAAATCAAAGCCCTGAACCTCTCCATCTTCAATCCTCAACTCATGCAGATTTCCATCGGTGTCCAGAACATACCAGTGGGAAACTGCTTTCTTCTCGCTTACCAGTGCTTTAGAAACCTCCTCTTTTTCCTCACCCCTTATTTCCTTTGAAAGTTCAGAGAGTGGATGCCCCTTGCACTTGATGTTAAATTCCTTATACCAGCCAAATGGGGCTCGCTTAACCTCTATGCCCATTGCAGCAATTTTCTCAGCAAGAGCGTCAAGCACAGCAACAGCATCTCCTCCTTTCGCAAGGTCAGAACTCAGGTGAGCATAGGGATAAATCAAAATCCTCTCTGCCTTCACATCATTGTACACCTTGACAATTTCCTCAGATGCTCTGGCAACCAGATTATCCAGATTTGCGTGGTCTCCGCTTTCTACGCTGGTAAACACGACAAGCACTTCCTCAAACCTGCCTTCCTTTCCCTCCTTTATCTCCTCTGCCATCTTGGTCTTCTCAAGAGCCCTGTATTCCATCCAGTCCGCATGAATCAACAGCACCTTCATCTTTATCCCATGCTTGAAAAAGCAAGGTTATATATTTCCATTGCGATATTGAGTCCATGTCCATCTATCCAGAAGAGGTGCTCACGGTATCAAAAAAAGGTGTGAGGGAGGCAAGGGTGCTCATTGACGCTGGGAGATTTTTCAGATACAGGTATGTGGAAACAGAAAGTGGGAAGGCAGAAGAAAAAATAAAACTCGTTCTTGTCAGCGATGATGGAAAAGCAGAGGAGTTTTTTGTTTTTCCTGTCAAAGGTGGAAAATTCTTGCTTGTACCTCAGGAATATAAGGGCAGGAGAGCGGTCTGGGATGGAGAAAAAGCAATTACAATTCCATGATGGAACGCCTGAGATTCGGATTGTGAATGCCAAAACTGGAATTGTAAAAACAAAGCTTGGATTTAACTACGCTCTCAATCCATATCGTGGCTGCACCCATGCCTGTGTTTACTGCTACGCCCCCTATGTGCTTCGTGAAACAAGAGAATGGGGAAGTTTTCTGGAGGTAAAGGAAAACTTACCTGATTTGGTTGCGAAAGAGGTGAGAAAGCTTGGAAGAAACGAAATTGTGGGCATAGGCACTGTGACAGACCCCTATCAGCCCGCAGAGGAAAAATTTCGTATCACAAGAAGATGCATTGAAATTCTTAAAAATGCTGGAAAAAAGTTTGTAGTCCAGACAAAATCGGCACTTGTGCTGCGAGATATTGAGTTGCTGATGCATGCAGAGTTGGGTATCACAATTACGACTCTTGACGCGGAGATTGCAAGCGTGATTGAGCCAAATGCTTCAAGTCCCGCAGAAAGATTAAGGGTATTGAGCGAACTGGGGAAGGCAGGTATCAAGACATTTGCTTTTATTGGACCAGTTTTTCCACATTTCTTCAGCACACCAGAAAGAAGGGAAAGGTTTTTTTGTGAGTTGGCAAAGGCAGAACCAGGGATTGTGATGTTCGACAGATTCAGAGTGCGAGAAGGAATGGAGGCGAAGATAAAGCGAAAGGTGCCAAAACTGTATTCAAAACTCTTTGCAGATGCCTTCAAATACAGAAATGAGGAATGGGATACCCTGCTTTTGCATCTCAAGGAAGAGGCAAAAAAATTCGGGTTGAAGGTCGGTGTTGCTGAAACAGAGAACTGGTGACCTTGGTTCAGGTTTTCCGTTTTCGGATTTTTATGCTGAAGAAGATGGAGAGGCAGACGGCTGGGAACCATAGCATTGTTGCGATTTCACCAACTGGCTGAATGACCACATTGTATGTTGATGTTGATTGTGAGTATGTGCTCTCATCAGTTGCTGTGATGTAATACAGCAATGTCCCTGTGCTTGTTTGTCCTGGAATTGTGCCATTGTAGTAGCCGTCCGTTGCGTTGCCAGAAACTCTTGTCATTGCTATTGCATACCAGACATCCTCATTCGTTGGTTTGTAGTAGAGCTTCACATCAGTTATGTTTCGCTTGCTCACCACATGTGCAGAGAGATTTATTGGCTGATTTATCTGTGCACTTGTAAATGGTGTGTGATAAATTGTGATAGGGTCAGAGGTGTTGTAGTTGTACTCCCATACATCGGCCAGATATCTGCTGTATCCATAGCCACCGAACAGAATAACCGTGGATGTATTGGTATCGTATGCAAGTGCGAGGCCAGTTCTGCTAAGTGGTGAGATTGAAGGGTTTAGATTCACCCACTGGTTTGCTGTGAAATTGTATCTCCAGGTATCTCCAAAATAACCTGTGTTTCCGTAGCCACCAAAAAGGATAAGCACATTGTTCTCACTATCAAAACACATTCTCGCATTGCCTCTCCGTGCTGGTGCTGATAAAGTGGTCTGGTTTGACCAGGTATTTGTGGAAAGTGAGTAAGCCCATGTATCGTTCAGATAACCAGAATTACTCTCGCCCCCGAATATAAAGAATTGGCCATTCCCGTAGGCAGAGGCAAAATATGCACAGGCTAAAGGTGCAACCGCAGGATTCTGCTTTGTCCAGACATTTGTATTAACATCGTAAACCCATGTCTCGTTATTGTAGGTGCTTCCACTGGTGTTGTAACCACCAAATACCAGCACTTTCTTGTTTACAGTATCGTACACCATCCCATGGCCGTTCCGTGGTGAAGGAGCGCCCGAATTTACCCTGCTTGTCCATGTGTTCGTTGTTATGTCATATACCCATGTATCATTTAAGCCAGTTGTCGCACCATAACCACCAAAAAGCACTATCAGTTCTGTGTCAGGGTCATAGACAAGCCCCATGTATGTCCTAGCACTGGGTGCTGGATCTGAAAACATGAGTGTCCAGCGATTTGAGGAATGGTTGTAAACCCAGGTTTCGCTGCTTCGCACACCGCTCTGAAGGAAGCCACCAAAGAGCACAAACAGGTCTTTCGCCTCATGGTGAACAATTCCATGTCCATATCTGGGTTCAGGGTATAATGGCATCCATAAATTTGAAGTGGAAGCAAGATACACGGTGTCGCTGAGATAATAACTGCCAGTATAACCGCCAAACACCCATATTCTGTTCCTGTTAGTGTCAAAATTAACACCATATCCGTATCTTCCAGGTGGTGTATAGGTCATGGTTTGCTGCGCCCAGACATTAGTGACTGGATTAAACAACCATGTATCATTTTTTCCGTATGTGCCCTCATAACCTCCAAAGAGAACGACCATCGCATTGGCACTATCATAGACAGACGAAAAATACCTCCTCACACCAGGATTATTTGCAGTTTGCACTTTAGTCCAAGAGTTTGTTAAGAATGTGTATGTCCAGGTGTCTGTGAAGCTTCCTCTCACAGCATCATAACCTCCATAAAGCACGAGAAGATTTACATTTTCAGCATGGGCAATTCCATGGGAATAGCGTTTAGAGGGCACAGTTTCTGACCAGGAAACACTTGTTACAGAATAACTCCAGAAATCGTTAAGGTTATAGGAGCCAGTGTATCCTCCAAACAGCCGCACTGTGTTTGTGTGATTATCATATACAAGCTCAATAGAGTATCTCACACCAGGTTTTGTAGAAGGCGATTGCTGTGTCCATGTATTTGAGCTGTAGTCATATATGTAGGTAAGGTCGCTTGCAGAGCCAGTGTATCCTCCAAACAGAACTATGAGTTGGGTTGTGGCATCGTATGTCATTCCATGACTTCTTCTCCCACTGGGACTCCCAGATGGCAGCTTGTTTACCCAAGCATTTGCTGTAATATTGTAACTCCAGGTGTCTGCCTTGTATGTATCTATTCCCAAACCTCCAAAAAGAATTGGTTCTTTTGCAGCTTCATGGTAAACTAATTTTGTTCCGCTTCGTCCAGATGGCATAACTTCCTCCCAGGAGTTTATTGTATAATTATACCAGAACATGTCTGGGATTGGCACACCCGCAGCATAACTATAACCACTGAGCAACATTATCTTATCATTTTCGGACGCGTAAACAATCCTATGCCCATACCTAGATAACGGTGAACTGATGGGTGAGAGCTGCGACCATGTGCTTGCACCAGTATCAAACACCCATGTATCCCCCAATCCTGTTCCAGAGTAGCCACCAAACAAAAGCACCTTTCCATGGGATTGTATATAGCTCATGCCCATCCTCTCTCTGGCGGATGGCGTTGTGCTGGACGCCAATTTGTTCCATTCGTTACTGGTAACATTATATTTCCAGGTATCTGAGAGGTAACCGCTTCCATGATAGCAGTATCCTCCAAACAGAAGAAGGTCACCATTTCTGAGCGACACAAGTCCGGCTCCTGACCTTCCCACTGGCACAACGGGTGTCCATTTATTTGTTAGAATCTCATAATGCCAAAAGTCGTTGAGATATGGTGAATAACCAGGGTAACCACTGAAAAGATAGATTTTCCCATTGCCAGCAATTGAGATACTGCTTCTTCCAGATGGAACTGGTGTTGATGGATTTGCGTTCGTCCAGGAATTTGAGGAGACAGAATATAGCCATGTATCGGATAACCTTGTGCTTCCGTCATACCCACCAAAAAGCACTGCCAACCCTGTCGTGGTGTCAAATGTAAATCCCATACGCCCTCTTATAGAGGGTTTTGTGCTCTGTGTCTTCTGCACCCAGGTGTTTGCTACCAAATCATAAGTCCATAAATCATTGAGGTAACTTCCACTATAGCCACCAAAGATTATGGTTGTGGTGGAAACTGGGTCATACACCATTCCATGGGCGTTTCTTGCAGGAGGGGATGTAGTTGGAGATTGGTTTGTCCATGTGTTTGTAGAAACTGTGTATGTCCATGTATCGTTGAAGTATGTACCATTGTAACCTCCAAACAGAATGAAGCAATTTGCAGATGAATTATAAACAAGAGTGCTGCTCTCTCTTCCTGGTGGTGCAATGCCCGGAAGCTTCTGCGTCCATGCGTTCGTGGTCAGATTGTAAACCCAGGTATCCGAGAGATAGGCACTGCCAGTATAGCCACCGAAAAGCAGGATTTGTTGCGTACTATCATCGTACGCCATTGCCCCATAGTAGCGTGATGGTGGTGAAGTTGCAGGCGTCACATTTGCCCATGTGCCTGTTGAAGGGTCATAAATCCAGGTGTCTCCCTTGGCTATTCCATCGTAGCCCCCAAACAACACAAATTTCTGGGCAGATTCGTGATATACAATAGAATAGCCATATCTTGCTGTGGGTGGTGCGTACCTTGGCGTCCAGGTGTTTGCAGAGTAGTTATAAAGCCAGACATCGTTGAGATATGTGGGTGATTGGGCTGTGTAGCCACCAAAGAGCACATTCACTTTATTTATATTGTCATACACTAACTCGCATCTGTATCTTGCTGGTGGTGTGGGTGAGGGAAACCGCTGTGTCCATGTTCTGGAAACAGCGTCATAAACCCAGATGTCATTGAGATAGTTCGTGCCATCGTAGCCGCCGAACAAAATAAACTTCTGAGCATTTTCGTCGTAAGTAAAGCCTGCATAATATCTTGCTGAGGGAGAGACCGTGGGACTGACATTTGCCCAGGTGTTGTTAGCAGGATAGTAATGCCAGGTATCTGCCCTGTAATTTGTCGCATAGCCACCAAAAACTACGAAGAGGTTCTGATGCGGGCTGTAGGCCATCATATATCCATACCTTGCAGCAGGTGGAACAAGTTTTGCTGTCCAGGTGTTCGCAGAATAATTGTATATCCAGGTATCTGCAAGATACAGCCCATTGTAACCGCCATAAAGCAACAAAACTCCACTTTCCTCAATGAATGCACATCCTGCCTGTGACCTTCCTTCTGGGCTACTGCCAGGCATCTTATTTATCCATTTACTCTGGGCAAAATCGTAAACCCAGGTGTCAGCTAAATAATTGGTGCCGTCATAACCACCGAACAGAATGACCACATCGTTCACAGCATCATAAGTCAGAGCAGGATATACCCTTGGAGAAGGCGAGGTGGGATTTGTGAGATTAACCCATGTGTTGTTTGTGAAAAAATACAACCAGGTGTCCCCCACATAATTGGTTGAGTAACCGCCAAACAAAAACATGGCGTTTCTGACTGGGATTGCTGCACATGCATAGCCATACCTTGGTGATGGTGGCGTATATTTTGGTGTCCACACATTTGTGGAGGAATTATAAATCCATAAGTCAGCAAGTTGATTTGAACCATCATAACCCCCATGAACCACAACGCCCAGATTCAGGACATGGGTCATTCCGAAGTATGCCCTTGGAGAGGGTTTTGTAGAGGGCCAGAGCATTGTCCAGTTTTTTGTTGTTGGGTCGAAACACCAGGTATCGTCAAGATAAGCAGAGCCATTGTAGCCTCCAAACAACACAAATTTTTTAGCATCAGTGTCATATGCAAGTCCACCATAACTCCTTGCCTGGGGTGATGTGAGGGCTGTCTGTTGATGCCATGTGCCATTTGACGGATAGAAAATCCAGGCATCTCCAAGATAACCAGAACTATTGTAACCTCCAAACATCAGAATAAAATCAAAATCAGGGGCATAAGCCATTGCATGTCCGTAACGCTCTGATGGATGAAGGATTTTAGGTGTCCATGTGTTTGGAAGTTTGGTTGTGTCTTTCATCTCTCTTGGGTTTTCAGCCATCACAGTTTGCACCTGGAACATCGCAGATGTTAGCAGAGAAAACAACACAGCAGTCACTCCGAAAAGGACGAGAACTCCAAAACCGAGTTTTTTCCTCATTTATTTCTCCTCCGTTTTATCATATGCACAAGACATCTTTCAAGTGATATTTAAAAGTTGTTAAATGGCTCCAGATTTCACAGGCACTGAAAGGAAACCTTAATTACCATAATGAAATTTCCTTTTTCCATGGCAGTCTATTCTTTTGAGGGAAGGAAGCCGAAGATAGATGGCTCAAGCTACATAGCCAGTGATGCCACAATTATTGGAGATGTGGAAATTGGCGAGAGATGCTTTATTGCCCCTGGTGCAAAAATCAAAGGTGATTATGGAAAAATTGTTATTGGAAATTGCACCTCAATTCAGGAAAACTGTGTAGTGCATGCTAGACCAACCATGGAAACCAGGATTGGCAACTATGTTACTGTTGGCCACGGCGCAATTGTTCACACCGCAGAAGTAAAGGATTATGCGGTCATAGGAATGGGGAGCATTGTAAGCGACTTTGCAAAGGTTGGTGTTTGGGCAGTCATTGGCGAAGGTGCAGTTGTGAAAAACAACCAGGAAATTCCAGATGAGAACATTGCCGTTGGTGTGCCAGCAAAGGTTATTGGCAAAATTGATGAGGAATACAAAAAGACCTGGCTCCAGTTCAAAGAAATTTATGCTGGCCTTTGCCTTAGATACAAAGAAGGGCTTGTGAAAATTGAGTAGGTGAGAAGATGGGTTACAAGGTAGAATTGATTTCGCCAGAGGAAAAAGATAGAATCTTTGAGGAGTTGAAGGATAAGTTGCTGTATGAGCGAAAAGCGCATCTGCACGGCATCTGCATCAAGCTTTACACAAATTCAAAACGGATTAAGGACATGTGGGAGGATAATTTCTATTTCATGAGTGAGTTCATAAAGTCCCATGGACGCGTGATTGCTTACTACACCTTTAAAGAGGGCGATACTGAAAGAGTGCTTTACGACCCCTACACCAACACCGCCTTCCTTTTCAATTTGGGCTACTATGGCTATGTGAAAAGCATTGCACTGGGTGTTGCTGGTGATGTGCTGGAGGATGAGCATGGCATCTATTCAATCCATGGTGCCTGCCTCGATGTTGATGGTAGAGGCGTTTCTATTATTGCACCTTCTGGCACTGGTAAAACCACACATGCTTTCGGACTTTTGCAAATGAAAGGTGTGAAACTTATCTCTGATGACTGGCATTTTGTGAGAAATTTTGGTGATGAATTTGTTGCTTACACCTCTGAAAAGAACTGTTACATCAGGGACGATTTAAGCAGGATATGGCCAGAATATCATTACCTCGTGGAAAAGGTGGATTTGGATAAGGAGGGGCGTGGGGTGGCAGACATACGCTGGTTGCTGGGAAAGGCGCATGTGCGGGAAAGCACTGTGCTCAAGAGTGTTATACTGTTGAAACGAGACCCCGAGGATAAGGAAATCATAAGAAAATTGACGCCAGGTGAGGGTGTGGACTACCTGAAGCAACATTCATTCTGCAATCCACATTTGCTGGTTACGGATGAGCGAAAGACAGGGCTGAGAGTGAACTTTTTCAAGAATTTGTTCTCAACCACTGATGTCTGGCTTGTAAATACAGTGCTTCCTCCAGCAGAAACCCAAGAAAGGATAAGGAAACTTGTGAAGAATGGTGGATTGAGTGTCCCCACTTAGATTACCGCCAAAGTTTGTTGCTAGAGAGAAAGAGTTTGAGATTCTGAAGCAGAAGCTTGAAAACGCAAAGCAGAGCATTGGCTCAACAGTTTTTATTGCTGGCGAGAGCGGAGTTGGCAAGACACGGCTTGTGGAGGAACTCCTCAGCGTCGCTGGACAAGAGGGATTTCAGGTCTTCAGAGGCCAGTGCTTTCTTGAGTCCCTGGCACCCTACACACCTGTTTCCGCAGTGCTGAGAGATGCAGGGCTGGACCATCTGCTCACAGAAACAAAGCCGCCAAGGATTGAGGCACTCTATGCTGTGAACAAGGGTGGAGTGATTGTTGCGAAGCAGGAGCGACAGGAGGCAATTGATGCTGACATCTTCATGGGGATGGTGACAGCAGTTGAAACCTTTGTGAAGGACTCTGTCTCGCAGATGCAGAAAAAAGAAACGAGAGAGGAGATTGGCCACATGGGCTATGGAAATTTTCACATAACAAATGTGCCTGGCAGGTTGCTGAACCTTGTTGCAGTAACCACAGGTAGAGAGAACGAGTATCTGATTTCAGAGATGCGGGAGTTGCTTGAAACAATTGAGAAGGAGTTTGCTGGTGCAATTGCAAGCAGCCAAGGAGCACAGATTGCTGGGATTGAAGAGAGGCTCAAGGGATTGTTTCTCTCAGGAAAGTACGAGGGCATTGATTATGCAGAGGAGGATGCAAGGATTCGCCAGGCAAATTTGTTTGAGAATGTGGCAAGGGGTCTGCAGAGAAAGGCGGAGCAGAAACCAGTTCTGATTTTCATAGACGATTTGCAGTGGAGCGACCCTTCCAGCCTTGCAATGCTCCATTACATAGCCAGGAATACAAGGAAAACCAGGGTGCTGATGCTTGGCACCTACAGAAGTGAGGAGATTGTGGCAAGGTATGATGGCAGGGTGCACCAGCTTGTTGAGGCAATGGAGAAGATGGAGAAGGAAGAGTTGCTCGAGAAGATTGAGTTGAAAAGGCTGGACAAGGAAGGATGCCATGCGCTCATCTGCCATGTCCTTGGCACTGAGATAAACCCAGAATTCACAGAAAAAATTTACACCGAGACAGAGGGGAATGCATTCTTTGTGATTGAAATTCTGAAGAACCTATACGAGGAGAAACAGCTGTATTTTGACAGGGACGAATGGCATTACAACTTAGCAACAATGCAGATTCCAAAAAGAATCTACGAGGTCGTGCTCAGACGCTTGCAGCGACTGGCAAGAGAGGAGAGAGAATTGCTGGATGCAGCAAGTGTGCTTGGCGAGGAGTTCACCTCGCATTTGCTTGCAAGAATAACAGAACTCAACAGAATGCAGGTAGTGAAGCTGCTTGTTGCAATAGAGCGAGTGCACAGGCTTATCCGTGCATTAAAAGAAAAATACAGGTTTGAGCACGGGAAAATCAGGGAGGTGCTTTATGCGGAGCTTGGCGAGGAGCTAAAAACCCTCTATCATGAGATTGCTGGCAAAATCCTTGAGGAGGAATACAGGGCAGGGAAGGCAGAGGTGGCAGGGGGCATTGTCTATCACTACAGCAGGGCAGGACTGGCAGAAAAGGTGGTTGAGTATGGACTACCGGCAGGGAAACTGGCAAAGAAGAGGTTTGCAAATGAGGAAGCAATAAGGTTTTACAGAGCAGTGCTGGAAGCAATGGGCGAGAAAGAGGGCTACAAGGAACTGAAACTTCAGGTTATGGAGGAACTTGCAGAGGTACTTGAGCTAACTGGGAACTATGATGAAGCACTGGAGATGCTTAAAATCAGGATTGCAGCGTTGATAGCAGAAAAACCAGTTGAAGCAGGAAAAAGCTACAGAATGCGATGTGAGATTTACATTCAAAAAGGAGATTACGAGAAGGCAATGGCAGAGGCAGAACAAGGAGAAAGAGTGCTTTCTGGTGTTCCAAAGGCAGCACTTGAACTTGCAAGATTGTGGAGTGCAGAAGGCCTTGTGTATGAGCGAAAAGGAGAATACAGGCAGGCAATTGAGTGCCAGGAAAAAGCCAGGCAGGTGTTTGAAAAAGCAAATGCAGAAAAAGAAAAGGCAAATGCGATCCATAGGATAGGTACATGCTATTCTGATCTTGGAGATTTCCAGAAATCTCTTGAATTGCTTTTCGAAGCTCTGGCCATCAGAGAAAAAATCAAGAATTTGCGTGGGCTTGCGGGCACATACAATAACATTGGCATTATATATGATGACAAAGGAGATTACGAGAAGGCACTGGAGTTTTACACAAAGAGCCTGGAATTGAGAGAGAAAATCGGGGATTTGTGGGGCATTGCCACATCCTACAACAACATTGGGATTATCTATCAGGAGAAAGGGGAGTATGAGAAAGCACTGGAATTTTACACAAAGAGCCTGGAATTGAGAGAGAAAATCGGGGATTTGTGGGGCATTGCCACTTTCTACAACAACATTGGGCTTCTCTATCACGATAAAGGGGAGTATGAGAAAGCACTGGAATTTTACACAAAGAGCCTGGAATTGAAAGAGAAAATCGGGAATGTGGGGGGCATTGCCCTTTCCTACCACAACATTGGAGTTATCTATCGTGATAAAGGGGAGTATGAAAAAGCACTAGAGTTTTACACAAAGAGCCTGGAATTGAGTGAGAAAATCGGGGATGTGTGGGGCATTGCCCTTTCCTACAACAACATAGGACTTTTCTATCAGGACAAAGGCTCCTACGAGAAGGCATTAGAATTCCTCACAAAAAGTATTGACCTTGCTGAAAAAATCGGAGATAAGTCAAGATTGTGCGAGGGATTGCTGGGAATGGCAGCGTGTTTTCTTGCATTAAAGGATTTTGAGAGATGCAGAAAAACTCTTGAGGAGGCAAAGGGAATTGTCAGCGAGCTCGGTTCAAAAGAACTAGAAGCTAGTTTCCTCACAGTGTCTGGGAAACTTCTTGTGGCTGAGGGGAATTTTGCTGAGGGAGAGAAAGCACTGGCAAAGGCGGTTGAGATTTACGAAAGTATTGGCAGGCTTGACACAGATTACCACAAGACCTTGTTTGAGCTCGGGAGGCTGAGGAGAGACAGGGGGTTGCTTGAGAAAGCACTGGCTTTCTTTGAGAAGATTGGGAATAAGGTGTGGGCGGAGAGGGTGGGAGAGGAAATTGGGAAACTGTAGTGCACAAAACCTGACAATAGCCCATTTCCAAATGCCGAAAACAACCTTAAAATATTCCATATCCATTTCATCAGTGTGAAAACATGTCTGGAAAATTGAAAAGTTCTGAGACGATGGAAAGCGAAGAAGGAAAGCAATACCACATAGGGCTGAAGAAAGGAGAAGTGGCAGAGAACATTTTGCTCTGCGGTGACCCAGCAAGAGCGGAAAAAGTTAGTAGGGAATTTTCAAAGATTGAGGTAGAGGCAAGAAACAGAGAGTATGTCACCTACACAGGACGCTGGAATGGGTTAAATGTAACTGTGATGTCCACTGGCATCGGCTGTGATAACACAGAGATTGCGATTGTTGAACTTCTAAACCTCGTTGAAAAACCAATTCTCATTCGCATCGGGAGCTGTGGTGCCCTCCAGCCATTCATAGAACTTGGAGACCTCGTAATTTCCACTGCTGCAGTGCGGCTTGAGAATACTTCCCTTTACTTCGTGCCAGAGGGATATCCTGCTGTGGCCCACTATAAGGTGGTTCAAGCCCTTGAAGAGAGTGCAAAAAAGCTCGGATACAGATACCACATTGGGCTCACTGCAACCGCTCCTGGCTTTTATGGTGCTCAAGGCAGGGCTGTGAATTTTCCGCTGATGAAACCAGACACTGTTGACACCCTTTCAAAACTCAATGTTTACAATATGGAGATGGAGGCGAGCACGCTGTTTACTCTGGCAAGCATAAAAGGGCTCATGGCTGGTGCCGTCTGTGCGGTTTATGCTCAGCGAAAAGCAAAGCAGGGAATTCCTTCTGAGCTTAAGGAAAAGGCAGAAAAGGCCTGCTATCTGACAGGATTGAATGCTCTCAAATTTTTGAGAAAATGAACGCAAGTGCTGTTGTGCTTGCTGGTGGTGATGGAAAAAGATTTGGGGGAAATAAACTGAGCCAGTGCATCGGAGAAAAAACTTTGCTTGAGCATGTTCTCTCCTCGCTTGCCGCTGCTGGCTTCGCTGAAATCCTTGTCGTGGTTGAGAAGGAAGTGAAAATCGCTGGTGATGTAAGGGTTATTGTTGAGAAAGAACACAGCATTCAAGCTGCGATTTGCACGGGTATTGCCACAGCAACCTCCGACAGAATTTTTTTGACTGCAGGCGATATGCCATTTCTGAGTCCAGATGCAATTCTATGGCAGCTCTCAATTGCTCTCTATACAATTCCCGTCTGGAAAAATGGACATCTTGAGCCATTGCACAGTGTTGTGGGCAAAAACCTGACCAAATTTCTGAAAGCCAATACAAAAATCGGTGAGACAATTCTTGCCTCAGGTGCCAGAGCAGTCCCCGCAGAACAATTCCCAGAGCATGAATTTTTCAATGTGAACACGAAGGAAGATTTGGAGAGAGCGAGAGAAATCTCAAGGACACAAACTTGGCGGCTTTTGAAGTGGGAGAGAACATCTCCGAGATAGAGCCGTTTTACACAAAGAATAGGTTGAAGGAAAGATTATTGCAGTTAGATTCTGGCCTTCATACACAGATTATCGCTTCACAGAATAACCATGTACTCTCAGAGGTGCTGATGTATAGAGAGATTGGGTATATGCCAGAGGATGCGTAGGTATGGTTTACTGTAACACCATTACCAGAATGTCCATCACCAAAATTCCAGATGAATTCTGCATCGGGGGGAAGTTCAAAATAGAGTGCTACATGAGAGGCATCGAATGTTCTTGTTCTACTGTCTTCTGTAAGTTCAGCAATTTTCTGGGTTAAGTCAATCTCCTTAATCTGGCTCATTCCTTCATTTGTATTAAAGTTTAGATTGATGCTTTGCTCCTTTCCCTCATGTTCTATTCTCAGCTTTACTGGGTTGGCACCATTATGCACTGCAGAGTAGTAGAGAATTGCTTTAGAGAAAGAGAATGAATGAGCATAGAGAGGAAGTGTGAGTGTTTGGGGATTTCCTGCCTCTCGAGTGATTTTGCCT
Organism: Thermoplasmata archaeon; assembly: GCA_038874435.1. Lineage (NCBI taxonomy): Archaea > Methanobacteriati > Thermoplasmatota > Thermoplasmata > Thermoplasmata archaeon. The sequence goes on along the minus strand of JAVZCK010000001.1, from coordinate 140,369 downwards.
GTAGCATTCAGCAAATTGTCTTCCATTAAAAATACTGAGACACTATTACCTTTCCTTCCCATTATCTCAAGGGTAAAATTGAGTTGTTGATAGATGTCAATAAGGGCAGTCTGGGTATATCCTTCAAAGTAAAAGAAATAGTCTTTTTTCATTCCAGGTTCTACATCATTGTTAGAGGGTTGAAATACAAGTATGAGAGAGTCCATGAATCTTAGTTTAACATAGTTGCTATCAGAGTTCAGCAATGCAGAAGTTACCTCTTGTGGTGCAAATGCTACTATGGGAGGAGATTCATCAATGAGAACTGGCACATCCTCTGTAGTATCAATTCCCACGAAATCTAAGGCATCATAACCAGTCCACACGAGTTTTATCTTATAATCTCCCTGTGCATCAGGCAATAAACCAGATAGGTCAACTATATTCTCATACCAGTTCCAGCGAAAGGGAATTATTCCTACCTGTTTCCATCCCTCTGGTGTTAGCGTTTCCACGGCGATAGACATTTTCGAGCCACCTGCAGTTATATGTGGTGGAGGGGGTTGGCTTGGTGTATAGAGAGAACTTCGTGTAATTAGTTTGAGATCAGGGGCATTAGCTAAATTGGTAAAGTTGAGAATTTGAGAAGAGCCAGGTGTCCCATAAAAAGCATCTCCATCTTTTGCGGAAAGTTGTGTGGTATAATTTTCCCCTGTGTCTGTTAATGCTGAAATCGGGGGTATAGGCTGTGAATATGTGTGGAATCTCCCATTCTGGTCTACCAATACATCCACATTTTCTGGATGCACCACCGTGATTTTTTTCACAGTATCTAGATAGGTTATTGTCCTGTCTTTCTCCTGAAGTGTGATGTAGTCACCAGGGATACCATCGTATTTGTACCAATCCCTTACATTTAATGTGGTTCTTGGAACCATATCAGATTGGGGTAGAATGTTATTTTGCTCATCAATCCATGTACAGCCTCCTCCTCCGCCACCACCGCCGCCACCCTCAGACGGAGGTGGGGGTAGTTGTGAGCCACAATAAAGGGTAATGTATAATGGAGCTGTTTCAAACTCTCGATAACCTTTAAAATTAAAATTACCACCATAGAAGTATATAAATTGTGCATGTGCCTTGATTTTTATTCGAAAATATGTGCTGCCAGTAGTTGGAACAGTAGAAGGAAATCTCCAGTGTACTCCATTAAAGGCGAAAGCATCTTTTGCAATTTCGGTAGTGGAGCTGAATTTATCACAACACCACTTAAATGATGCACCGTCACCCCATAAACCAAAGTCTGTAGGAACTTCAGATTGAGCATATTGGGGTGCATACTTTAGGCGTTCGCAGATGTACTTTAATAGACCCCCAGCAGGTGTGTATGTATAGCAATCATTTACTAAATTAAATACCACTACAGTTGCATTCATTGCATCAGTTGTACTCGGAACGGTGCTTGAATAAGGAGTAGAGACATTGTAACCCATCCTATTACTCCATTCTTTTTGCCATACAATGCAAGAGTACTGTTTCGTAGCATCGTTCATAGGCTCAATTGTAAACCAAATAGAAGAAATTGCATTTGCACCTTTCGTGCATGGAGAAGTCCAGTACAAATCCGAGTATGCTGCCCCTATTTCCAACCTGAAAGCCACACCTCCACCTGGATACTGCACGGAATAACTTGTGGCATTTATACCCATCTTTAATACAACAGCACCTTGTGAGCCTTCATAACTAATTGGAGTTTCATACGAAGTAGTACTGAGCAGGAGCGAATTTCCGAAACTACCAACCAGATTTCCAAACCTCCAGAGAATCTCATTCTCTCTTATCTCTCCCTGTACGGTACCGCTGCTCCCAATGAAAAATCCTATGCTTCCTAACACAATAATGAGAACGAGGCATGTTGAACACAAATACCTTCTTTTCATCTGAAAACCTCCCTTCATTGAGTTTCCAAGGAGCAACAAGTGAAAGAAATATATATATATCGGTTACATACCTCTTTACCATGAGAGGGACCTATAGGTGCATTCTATTCTGGATTTGCGTCTGGCTAATAATTGGTTGTCTTCCTTGGATTATTGAAATTAGCCCGTCAGAGAAAATCGTATGTGAAAATGAAGATTTTATGGGGCCGAGGCTCACAGAGGCAGAAAACAACACAAGTCTTTCTGTCCAGTTCATAAACCCAGAGGATGGAGCACATCTAAGAGGAAAATGCGAGGTAAAAATCTCTGTAAATTCTAGTAGTGAGATTACGCGTGTAGAATGGTACTTAGATGGGAATATTCTGAATGTTTTTTACAATAACACCACAGAGTGGGTGTGGGATACTACAACCATTCGCGAATGCAGCCATACACTCAGGGTGAGAATTGGAAACGCTAATAATGAGCAGAGTTCTGCAGAAATCAATGTTTGGGTTGACAACACGGCACCGTTCGTCCAAATCCAGTATATATCTTTCGGAGAGTATTATAATGGATCAAAAAGGGAGACCAAAGTTGTAAGAATGGAGATATCTGTGGTAATGGTAGACAATATTGATGTTTTGCCAGGTGTATATCTGTTAATTGATGGGAATGAAAAAATAGGGCCTCCTTTGGACATATCACGAATCTGGGGCGGTTACGGCAAAATAACAATCTACATAACCACTCCAGATGGAGTTCACAATTTTACTCTTGTGTGCTATGATTTGGCAGGAAACACTAACTCCTCAACTTACGAAGCATTTATTAACAGAAACGAGATTTACATGGAACCGCAAAAAGATTATTCTCCATACTACCTTCCACTCTCAATCATTACAAATTTTATTCTCGTGCTCGTTTTAATCTGGCTGATAGTTAAACACAGAAAGACAAAAGAAATGCTGGAAATCGAGCATGCGATTCACAATAAAGAAAAAAGAAATTAGAGTGTATCACTGAGTTAAATTTCTGGATAATGCACATTTATATATTAATAAACTATTTTTTCCTTCATGTGCAGGAATCTGTTGCTTGTTTTTCTGATACTCTGCGCAATTCTCCAGTTCAGTGCCCACCAAATCGCAGGTGAGCCGAGCAAAGTAAAGACACCAAATCTTTCTGTGACCATTCTGAGCCCAGAAGCCCATAGCATTCTCTCAAAGAATGTGACAATCAGGATAGAGGTGAACACCACATCTGAAATCACGAGAATTGTATTGTATGTAGATGCCAGTATCAAAGTGCTCATTGATGGGAAAGAATATGACTCTATTTTGGTGAGCTTATGGTGCTAATCAATTGGTAAGAAAATAGAGAGTGGGAAATAGAAAAAAATTATTTCCTTAGCCTTTCCAGAATTAACGGCAGAATTTCTCCCGCCTTCTCCCGAAAAACAGCATCTGCAAGCTGGCTCAATGGAGTTGGCTCCGGGTTTATCTCAATCAAAAATCCACCGTTTCGCTTTGCTTCCAGTGGAAGATAGGCAGCAGGATAGACCACTGCTGATGTCCCGATGCTCAGAAACACCTCTGCATTTTCAGCTGCCTCAAACGCCTTCCTCAAAATGACTTCATCCAGCGGTTCTTCAAACAGCACCACATCGGGACGCAGCACAGCACCGCACTGGCAGAAAGGCGGAATTGAGGGCAATGGTTCATAGGTTTCCATTCTCCATCCATCCCTTGGACAGTAAATTGTGAACGCATTTCCATGCAACTCAAGCACATTTTTGCTTCCAGCCCTCTGATGCAACCTGTCTATGTTCTGGGTAATCAATGTAAATTCCCCAACAATCTTTTCAAGTTCTCCAAGGGCTTTATGGCCAGCATTCGGCTCTGCCTTCAACATTTCCTTTCTCCTGCCCTCAAACCATTCCCAGAAGTATGCAGGGTCTGAATAAAATCCTCGTGGTGTTGCAAGCTTTTCCACATCGTATTTTTCCCAGAGCCCGCCCTTCCCTCTGAATGTGGCAATACCACTCTCCGCAGAAATTCCTGCACCTGTGAGCACTGCAACCCTTTTTGCCTTCCTGAGTTTCTCTACAACAACATCAAGCATCTCTCACCGCCCCATTACAGTCACATACACTTTTCTCGTTCTTCCATGCGTGTCCAGCTCAACAAGCACAATTTGCTGCCATGTTCCCAGCACAAGCCTCCCATTTTCAAAAGGAACAGTAATGCTTGGACCGATTATGGTAGCCCGCACATGCGAACGGCCATTGTCGTCGTGCCAGCGAAGATGATGAAGATATTCCGCATCTTTTGGAGCAATCCGCTCTAAAGCAGTTTCAAGGTCTCGAGCAAGTCCTTCTTCGTATTCTATCGTGCTTATTGCAGCAGTTGAGCCCTGCACAAAAACATTCACAATGCCTGATGTCAAGCCGGAGGCAGAAACACATTTCTCAACCTGCCTCGTTATGTCAACAACATCCATCTCGCACCTTGTATTTACATTGAAATTTTCCAGATGCACCTCGCTCATCTTTCTCACCACTCTATCTTCACTCTTTTCCCATCTACAATTTTCACCCTGCCTTCTGCAATGAGTTTTACTGCAAGGGGCAGGATTTCATGTTCTTTCTCCAGCACTCTTGCAGCCAGGGTCTCTGGCGTGTCATCTTCCAGCACCTCCACGCACTTCTGGAGTATAATCGGACCACCGTCAATGTCCTCAGTCACAAAATGCACAGTGCAGCCCGAAACCTTCATTCCGCTTGCTAGCACCGCCTCGTGCACCTTTATTCCATAATAGCCCTTTCCACCAAACAAAGGAAGTAGAGCTGGATGAATATTTATGATTCTGTTTCTCCAACGCTCGATAAAGAATTTTGTGAGGGTTCGCATGTAGCCAGCAAGGACAACAAGCTCCACGCCATGCTTTTCAAGCACTGCAGTAATCTCTCGTTCATGCTCCTCTCTTTTCCTGCCCTTGTGCGGAATTACATAGGCAGGAATCCCGTTCTGCCTTGCCCGCTCTATCGCATATGCCTCTGGATTGTTTGAAACAAGCACCACAATTTCTGCATCAAAGTATTTCCGTTTCCATGCATCAATCAAGCTCTGAAAATCTGTTCCTCTGCCTGACGCAAGAACTCCCAGTTTGAGCATAAAGGAAAAATAGGGCTAACATATTTAGGGTTTTTGATTTTGATGAACCAGATATTTGAGGATTGCACGCTGAGGATTCCGTTCAAGAAAATTCTGCCGAGAAAGCCATGGAATTACCCATTTGCCCCTGACATCGAAACGTTTTTTCAAGCAGGGAACTACACAGGATATGAGACAATCTTTGCAGATGCAAACCTGCTTACCCAAGTGACTGCCTACAAATTTGTTCATGGGAATCGGAGGCTGGTGGAACAGCTTACCAACGAACTGAAAACCTACATTGCACTATGGAAGGAGTGCATAAAGCACCACGAGCAGAGAGAGGGAACCACCTGCTACAATCCTTCCTTCAGAACAATGCTGCATTCTGGCATTGACGAAATCGAGGAGATGCTGAAGACAAAAATCCCGGGACTCATGGAACGATTGGATGATTTTGAGAGGGCAGTTGAATTTGTGGAAACCTGGAATGAAATGCAGCATACAATGATGGTCACATACTATTCCAATCTCATTGCCTTTCCCAACTTCCTAAAACAGGAAAAATGCCTCTGGGATGATAATCTTACCTGCGCTATGTGCACTCTGAATGATAGAAAAATTCTGAATCCTACACCCAACTTTCTGTTTCTGAGCGGTTTTTTCACTCCAGATGATTTCCTGCTTCCATCTAGGTTACGCATCACTCAGGGTGTTTATGTCCATGAGAAAGCAGGAGAGCAAGAGATTGTGCACGAGCATGTGCATGGCTATATGCATCAATGCAGGCGAGCAGCAGAGCAGATATTATGCGACTATCTAGATGAAGGGTTTGCAGAGTGGTGTGCAATCTCTTTGAAAAAGCCAGAGAAGATACCAAAAGGGATTTTCAGGGAAAAATACGATTTTTGGATTGTACTCAATTCATTGCCGAAAACGATTAACCTCAAATTATTTGAGCATTACATGTCCGCAAGCATGTCTGTAAACTGGACGGCATTTGTAAAAGTGGCAACAGAATGCATAGTCCTCCATAGGGAACTGCATCGAAACAGGAAACACTGGAACCCTGAGGAAAAACTAGAACCGGAAGCGATAAAAAAATTGACTGAAATTTTGAAATTATAAGGACAGAATTTGGAAAAAATATGTAAAAAAATTTTAGTGAATCACAAAACTTGCTTCCAGTGCTGCCAGATCTCCATTGAACACATCCAAATCCACATTTCCAGAGATGCCTGGAACGCTGCCCCTGTCGCTGTACTGCCAGAAGTACCATGTGCTCCACACTCCTGTGCTTGGAGATGTGTTAGGATTGTATGTCCAGTGGGCAATCCATAGTGGCCAGACAGTTACTGAGGAGTCAAGATAATTCCTTGCATAATTTGCGCTCGTGTAAATCACGGGTGTCACACCAGTTCTTGATTTCACACGGTTCATGAATGTGTTAACCCATTGTGAAAGTGCGGTCTTCCCAATCGAATAGCCCTCCTCAAGGTCAAGGGCAGGCACCATGTAGCCAGAGGTGATGTAGGGCATGATTACACTCACGAAGTGGTCTGCCTCTGCAATTGCTGAATTTCTATCAGGATGGGCGTAATGGTATGCACCTATGTAAATCCCAGCGGCCTTTGCATTTCTCATGTTTGTATTGAAGGTGGGGTCTGTATAACTCACGCCTTCTGTTGCTTTTGTGAAAGCAAAGTAATACCCTGCATTCCGAACTGCACCCCAGTTTATTGTCCCCTGCCAGTGCGAAACATCAATTCCATTTAAGCGTCCACCGGGTGGAGGAGGAGGGGGTGGTGGCGGCGGTGGAGGTGGTGGAGGTGGCGGTGGCGATGAACTACCGTTCTCTGTGGTTCCAGCTACAATCCAGTTGTCTGTGCCAATCACTTCAAACTCGATGCGCACAACACCATTATCTATCCCTGCACCCACAGCACCCAGAAGCGAGGCATGAGCATTGAGCGTGCTTTCAGTTCTTGCATCCCCGAGATAATCGTAGTTCTTCCAGTGGTTTATCACCTTCATTGCATTACCTACATTGGTTGGATACGAGGAATACACTGCAGTGGGGATTTCAGTGTTCCCGAGATTGTAGACAATCTGACGGATGTGGTTGATTGTGCTCACCAGATAGCTCTTTATATATTCAGTTGTCCAGCTCTGTCCTGGGAAGTAGCTCACCACATACTCCTGTCTGTAGGTCTTGCCTCCGAGGGTGTATTCAAAGAAAATTCCGAAGCCCTGTCTGCTGGCTAAGTCGTTCACACACTTTGAATAAACATCACCAAGTGAGTACTTCAGGAATACGCACAGGTCCTCCATGTTTGCCTTGAAATACTGCATGTTGTTTGTGAAAGCATTCGCAACATTGGATGGCATTGAGGATGTGCCAATAACTATCGCTCCCACTTTCAGCTGAATTGTCTGATGGAGATAGGGCACATAGATTCCGTTCAGCGTTCCACTCCATTCTGCAATTGTGGGCTTTCCGCTTGGTACCTCAATCTGACTTGTGAATTTTTTGTTGAAATAGGTGTTGTGGGCTGTTAAACTGTATTTTCCAAATGTGCCTGATTTGGGCTCACTTGTGTCGTTGAAATCAAAGTCGGCAGTGGTGTATTTCAACTCGTTCTTCAAATTCGCATAGTCAATTTTTGTAGCAAAGTACTTGCTCTTGTAATCCAGCACTTTAGAACCGCTCTTGAATGTGGCATCAAACCCATAGAACTTGATGTTGTAGGTGCTCACCCTTCCAGCAGAGTAAACTGCACTGAACCGCTGGTCAAGCTGTGAAAGATAGCCAGAATTTGCTGCGTCTCGCAGTAAGATTGAGTTTGTCTTCAGCACATCCGAAATTATCTTTGAAAGATGGACTTCCTGCTCAACCCCTTCATCTAGATAGTTCATTAGCAGAAGGTTCATTCGCATGTCTCTGTCCATTACCCAGTCCGCTGCATCCTTCATCCCTTCGATTAACTCCACAAACGGCTTGCTTATGAACCAGGGGTCGAACGAATCATCCTTGGGTGGGATTCCAAAGTAGCCCCTCGTCATTGGGTAGTCAATGTCATATGCAAGCCATCTAGATTCAAGGTTCCAGCCCGAATAAACCACAACAGGGAAACTCATATCAATGGTAACTGTGTTGTTGTAGATTGTTTGTACATGCGAGGAGCCCTTCAGCAAGGAGTATCTTAGCGCATTCACTGTGATTCTTACACTCCCTGTAATTGTGACATCCCATTGGGTTGTGAAGGGTGCATCACCCATGTTGTGTTCAACATCCTGAGCATCCACATAGTGTACTCCCTTACTCGGAATTGTAATCTGGACATTTATGCCAGAGCCAGGCGAGAGCACAGCTGGTGTCTGCTTCACTCTTAGTTCTTCGTGGAGAATGCTTCCGTTCTGGGCTGCAGTAGTCAGATTGTTCTCCCAGAAATCATAGACCATTCTGTAGTTTGTTTGTTCAAACAGCACAATGTTACTTAAATCAGCATTGTCCCTTATGTGATTGAGTGTGGTCTGCATTATGTTTTCCACCCAGCCCCCTCGGTCAAGTAAGTCCATTACCCTGCACTCGTTTTCTCCAGGTAATCCAATGAAAAGCTTTCCAATTCTTTCCCTGATAAACACATAGTAATTTTCCTGGTAAGCATGGGTGTCTGTCACCTCATCCATGTATTTCTTCATATCTACAGTTATGTCTGTGAGCAACCCGTTTTCCCCAACCGTGTTCTCAACTGCCTGACGAATGTCGTTCATGATGCTATTCCAGATTGCCATATCAGTCCATTCTGCATTCACCTGGGCAAGAATAATCAGCTTTGGAATGTCGCAGCAGGGAGGAACACCCTCCCATGCCTCGTCAACCCAAGCCATCCGCCTCGGGTCAGCATAGCTGATGCAAACTCTCATGAAGGCATCTTTCAGCAAATCATTCTTGAATTTAAACGCACCATTTGGGTTATACCAGTCACTCCTCTGGATTGGTGGCGGGAAGCCCCTGGATGGATAGGGGTCAAAGTCCTTCAGGGCACTCATCACAAGATTCACAACCATTTCATACCAGAGGTCCACTGTTTCCTGGGTTATGGCATAGAGATAACCAGTTCGTGGGTTGGTCTGTTCCCTATGGTAAGCCCCGTATCTCCACCAGTTGTCCCTCACATTGAATGAACTGGCATAGGAAGCCATGTCATTAATCCCTTGCTTAATTGCACCTGTGTTAATTAAATAGTCGGACTGGTTGAGCAGGATTGTGGTTTTGTCGCTTGGATTAACCTGCAGATTAGTATCTTCTAAATTGTGTCGTTTTGAGATGTCATATGCCATATAATCCATGAAGCCCTTGTTATTTCTGTCATCAACGCTGGAGGAGAGTTTTTTCATGGTTCTGTTCAACGCTTCTAGGATGTCATAAAGTGTGTCGTAGTACGGTGTGCTGCTCCTTGCGTGTTTTTTGATTAATGATTCCTTAACAAGGTAATACTGATACAGCATGTTTCCAATTCCACTGAAATCGTCCCAGGTTTCCACCTTGTAGGGCTGAGCATCCAGGTTAGGCGACCCTGACTCTCCAAGAATAAGGTCCCTTGTATCTGGCACACCATACGCATGCACATACCAGGTTCCGCCTGGAAACACAGTGTATTTGCCAGCAACAAGAAGGTCGTGCACGGGGCAGTAGGCATAATACCAGCCAGACATTTCATTGATGTATGCAGAATCCTGGTAGTCGCCAATGCTTTCAGCAATTCCCAGCCACTCTCTGAATTTACCGAGCCAGATTTTGAGCATTGCCTTTGCCCATGTCTCTCCCTTTCCCTTTGCTTCATTCCAGTCACGGAATGGTTCTTTCAAAATCGGGTCTGCAAAATAGTCAGTGCTCGGGTCCCAGAAGATTGTAAGCAATTCAAATGCAAATCTATCTGCGAAAGAATAGATGCTCTGGGCCAAAATCTTGCCTGTGTCTATCTTCGTGTCCTTGATATTTTTATACAACGCCCAGATGTCCGCTGCATCAACTGTGCCATTCTTTACCCAAGAGTCAAATACACTGCTAACGCCTAGCTGGGCTGCAGCATCTCGGTCATAGTCCCTGAAGTATCTGGCAGAGAGCAAGAGCATTGCTACATTCACTGCAATTTTTGCATCGTCTTGTGTAAGCACCTGCTCCTTCGGATAATTGTAGATTCCATAGCCACCACCAGCATAGCCAAGCAGCACTCTGTACTGGGCTATTGTGGTTAAAATGAATTTTGTAAGTCTGCCCAATTCTCCAAAGTCACCAAAAGAAGTCCTTGATAGATAATCGTAGGCGTTTCGCATCATTGGCAGAGCAGAGTATAGATTCTTGTCAAACTCCATTGTTTTCGTGAATATGTAGTTGGCACGCACATCCTTCATCTCAAGCGTCACATTACCTGCTACTCTTGGATACGCTGTTTTCTTTGTCTGGCTCAACATCGTGTTCACTGTCATGTCAATTTCATTGCTGCTGGGAGAGGCATAGAGAAGAAACTCTGGTCTGCTCTGATTTGATATGTCTATTGAATCGTTCACATTGAAAATGTCCATTATAAAGTAAACATGCTGTTCTGTCACATTTATCCAGTAATTGTCCATGCGTTTTGGCTTGTAGTAGGTGTTCACATAACTTGTGAAATTGTCCTGCAGGCGTTTGTTTATCTGGTCCAATGGTGGGTTGTGCTGGTTATTCATGTCCGCAATCACTCGCATCAGAATATAGTAGGCAACGGTCTCAAGTTCTTCACCACATGCCCTTGCCACTGCATTTGTATCTGCCTGGTAATGTTCTATTGCGTGCTCGGAACGCTCTTTGTCTATTTCCGCAATATAAATTGAACTCACTGTGGCTAGAGAAATTATTACCAGTGCTACAAGTGCAAACGGCACTCTTCCACGCTCATTTTTTCTCATTTTTCTTATTTCTTTTTTCATTTTTTCTCACCCCCTTAACGGAGCCAGATTGCAAGTGTCACCTTCATCACATTCGTGGGCTCGTAGGGCATTTTAAAGTATTCTGTTGCAGTGTACTTAATCTGTGGGCTTGCACCATAATCAGAAACCCAGATATTCACATTTTTGTAAGAGGCAGAAAGATTGTAATGATACTCTGGCATCACCACGGTTCTGGCTGTTGCGTTAATCTTCGCTTCTATGCCCTGAACAATGCTGTTCACATCTGCCACGCCCTTATCTCGCAGGTAAAGGTCTTCAAACAGAAGCTCGAGGACACTCTGGTCTTCAAGCAGAATTGTAGCTCCGGAGGCAGTGTATGTGGCTTTATCTATCGTCACTCGCAGAATGTTCTCCAGAGTTTCTGCAACCACTACAATCTTCTCATCGTCCTTGACCGTATTTTCGTAAATTTTTACTGTTGAGAAGCTCAAGATTAAGCCAGCAAGAATAAGCAAAGGAATGAAAAAAACCATGTCGAACAAGCTGCTCTGGCCTTTTCTATTCATCCGTCCCATTTTCTCACCTCCAGATTGTTACTGTCAGCTTGCCCTCGTGTATCTCTTCTTCATTCACAAAAATTGCAATTCCGCTTGAAATCACATAAACTCCATACTGGAGTGAGGCCGTGTTTGGTATGTTCCCTGTCTTCACAGTGCGATTGTACTTCCAGTAATATGGGCTTGTGTCTGTGACGTTTATCTCAAAATCAAAGTCGGGCAGGAAAGCCCTTGTGAGATTGTCCAATGTGTAAGTTGCCACCTTTCTGCAATCAAACAGTCCTTCCATGTTATTGTAAGTGAGGTTCTCCCATGCCCTGATGTCCCGGAGAAACTTGTTGCATTTTGCTTGGTAATCCACCCTTACATAATTTGCTTGGTAATTTGCGTAGGCAACAGTCGCTGCAAGGAAAAACAAGGTGATGGCTGTAATTGCAATTATAACTGTGGGAATTTCCTCATAAAAATCCGCAGCCCCTTTCTTCGAACGATAGAATCCTCTAATCAACCCATTTGAGCGTTTTCGGTGCATAGTCCCCTCTCATTGCAAATCCAATATCTTCATTTGTCTATTTAAATATGCCGTGGTAGTGTGAAGGTAGCTACGCTCTGCTAACGAAGTGGTGGCACAGGAAGGAAGATGCTAAAAGACGCTGATTTTATATTTACAATTTTTTGCACACATAACACGGGGAATGTTTAAATATCTGGGTTCTTTTTTATCCTAGGTGCGATAATGAGCTGTCGTTGTGGTAATTCAAGAAAAAATGATGGAAAAGTGTGTTGCCATTCAAATAATACTAGTCAAAAAAAGATTATCATCAAATGGAAGCGTCTGACTGTTGATGGTAAAACATGCGAAAGGTGTAGTGCTACCGAGATGGAGATTGATAAAGCGTTCTCTGCACTAAGGGATGCCCTTGCCCATCTGGGCATAGAGGTTCTGCTGGAAAAGGAGACATTGACGCTTGAGGCATTCAAACAACATCCACAGTCCTCAAACGAGATTTTGATTGATGATAAACCGCTAGAAAGCTACATAGACGCAAAAGTAGGGCACAGCAAATGCTGTGGGGTCTGTAGTGATGAAGAATGCAGAACCCTAGAAACAGATGCAGAAAGATACGAGATAATTCCTGCAGAGATTATTATCCGTGCGGTCCTTCTGGCTGCTGCCAATAAATTTGATGTAGATAAGCATGACTGTGACTGTAATCTCGATTAGGTTTGCAAATAAACTTAGTACCTCCAAATCTGTAAAAGAATCCACAACAACCTTTTTCTAACCGTGTGCAATTGGTAGTGCGTGCAGAAAGTAAAGGACTACATGGTTACTAACGTGGAATTTGTTTATACAGATAACACTGTCAGAGAAACAATTGAAAAGGTAATTAAGTCCAGACACCACGGTTTTCCTGTAACGGACAGAAACAAAAAGCTTGCGGGCTTTGTGAGTGTGAAAGAATTGCTGAAAAATATTGAGGAGATGGACAAAAAGATTGGAGATGTGATAAGGAAAGGAACTTACACTGCAACGCCAGAAATGGCGATAGATGACGCTGCGAGAATTTTGTTTAGATACTCTCTGAGAGACCTGCCTGTAGTTGATGAAAATGGAACTCTTGTTGGAATAATTTCAAATCTGGATGTGTTACGCTCCCATTTTGACAGAGCAACGCCCACAAAGTTGCAGACGCTGAAAGCAATGCTGGAGAACAGGTACGGCGTGAGCATCTCTGTGGAAAGGACCAGTGTTCCAATAGATTGCCTTGTGCCAACTCAATGGGAGGTTTTCCAGGACGAGCTTGAAGGCAGGAGGTATGAGATTGAGAAAGGGCTAGCAGAACCCCTCCTTGTAATTAAGAAGCCAGGTGTTTTTGTTCTCGTAGACGGACATCATCGTGCCCTTGCCGCAAAAACATTGGGACTTACTCACTTTAAAGCAATCGTGCTTGATTTGCCAGTCAACACAGAACTCGGTCTAGAGAGAACTGCGAAGAGCAAAGGGGTGCACAAACTTGAAGACATAAAAATTATTACAGATGTGCACCACCCCCTGGTAGAAATCACAACCAAGCTCCTCATCAGGGAAAGGGAATGAGAAGGTATAAATAATCGGTGAAACATTGTGTTGCATTGCATGGAGGAGTTACCATGCCCGATTTTACGCTAGAAAAATATGCGGAGCAGGAATCTTCTGATTTGGACGAGTTTAGAAAACAGTTATCCAGAAATAACAGAATCTTCAAACCCAATGGCAGGGAGTTTTTTGAGGAAAAATACCTCCCCAGCAAACTTCATCATAGAAGCAATGAGATAAGGAAGGTGCTCAATGTACTCAGTCCCTGCGTGGATGGAGAAGCACCCAACACACTGATGGTTTATGGACCAAGTGGAACTGGAAAAACTGCGGTAATAAAGCATGTGGGCACCAATCTGGAAAAAATTGGAAAAGAGGATAACAAGCCAATTTCATTTGTTTACATCAACTGCTCTACCATGGACACAGCCTATGCCCTTTTCCAGTATCTCGGAAACTATTTTACCGAGGGAGATAAATCAACGATTCCTAACACGGGCTGGCCGTTCCAGGCAGTTCTGGACAAAGTGAAAGAAAATCTGAACCAGAAGGAACGAGTGGTAATTCTTGCATTAGATGAGATTGATCGGCTTGTGAAGAAGAGTGGAGACGACCCATTGCACACCCTGCTCACTCTCCAGTGTGAATGCAACAATGCAAAAATTGGATTTGTGGGTATTTCCAACGACCTTCGCCTATGTGAGAATTTCGAGCAGCGGGTGAAGAGCCGACTTGCTGGTGTCACACTCACATTTAACCCATACACTGCGGAACAATTGAAAACCATCCTAGAAGACAGGGCAAAACAGGCATTTATTGAGGGAAAGTGGAGAGAGAACGAGATTTCGCTCTGTGCAGCAATTGCTGCAAAAGAATCTGGAGATGCAAGAAGGGCACTTAGAATTCTCCGCACTGCTGCAGAAATATGTGAAGCTGATGGAGCAGAAAGAATTGAAGAAAAGCACATTTACGAGGCAAAAAATTCCATAGAAAAAGATGTTATAAAGGAAACCATTCAGAAATTGAGAGACCATGAGAAAGTTACGCTTTATGCAATATGTTATCTCACGTCTAGAAAAGAATCTGTTACAACTGGCTCCGTCTACGGCACCTATGTAAACATAGCAAAAATTCTGAAAACGACGCCACTATCGCCAAGACGCATCACAGAATTTCTCTCAAACATGGACGAGCTTGGGTTGGTTTCTGCATATGTCCAGTCCAAGGGGCGTGGCGGACGAACAAAGCAGGTAGAACTCAACATTCCCCTCAAGGAAACAATAGAAATCTTAGAAAGTGATCAAGTGATAAAGCCACTAACGCAAAAATTGCATCCAAAGGCATACATAGAAAAAACATTAGATGATGTTAAAGAATGAGAAAAGTTCATTCTACCATTTTAGCCACATTATCTCCCACTTTGGCTCCAATGCTCTCAGCCACTGGCGAACATTTTGCCCTGAGAAGATAGGCAATGGGCTTTATCCGTGTTTCCGAAAGGGCTTCAAAATTCGCCATCCCTTTTGAAATTACGAGTGTGGCAGATTTTAATCTCTCTTCAAGATTCACACCAAAATCATGGATGTTTACGCCAACTGCAAACCCCTTCGTTGTCAAAATCTCATCCACGATTGCTTCTAACTTGAGTTCAAGTGCATCCTCCATTGTGGCATCTGAAAGCACAGGCACCCCTTTCACCACGACACCTAAGTATGCTGGCTCCAACTTCTGGATTTCCTCAAGGAGCAAACGGTCCAGAACAATCTCTCCGCAGTTATCGGTAAAGTAAAGTACTCTTCCGCCTGGAATCCGTGCCTTTATCTTTTGAGTATCGTCAATTCCAAGTCCTTGCGTAACCAAATCCCAGAATTTTGTTCTCAACATTTCCACATCTCTCATCCCTCCTTTTATTCCGAAATCCAGGGTGTTGGCAACAATTGCACACAATGTAAGAAATCTGAATCTATCTGTTTCTTTCTCAGCTCTCTCAATAATTGCTGGAACCATTTCCATAACCACTTTATTCGCATTCTTCTTGAGCTCACAGTATGGGTCCGGACCCACTCTACGGTATGCTGCAGCATGCACCTCAGTTGCCACCTCGCTGGAGACACAGTTCTTCCTCACCCTTCTTCCAAGGATTTCGCAGGCCTCTGCCATCACCTCCAGTCCAATCTCAGGATTCACCAGATTGGTTTCATACAGCACTCTGCCAAGAAGGCAGGGAACACATTCTGCACGCATCTTCATGATACACAGATAGAGGATAACTAAAAAAGGTTTTAGATTGGGTGTTTGTGAATTAGGGAGATAAAAATTTGAGATGCCAATATGGCACCTTCAACTTAATACCTTCTGAAGTTTGAGAAAATTTCTAAAGTAGGCAAATGACTTTATCCATTTCCGCATAGATTTGACTGTATAATTCCCATCCCTTTTTCCATGTCCCTCTTGACTAGTCCCCCACTTAAAAACTTTCTTTAAGTTGAAGGTTTCGCTCGTGAATAGGTCTCTTTTTTACATAAGGTTTCATCAGGCGGGTAGGAAGCGGGAATAGGGCCATCGAGCATGTGAGCCAACTCCACTGGGCTGTGATAGTCCTTCTCATGATACCAATACTGCAGTGTCCCATTCAGGAAGACAAAGAGAAAATAACCAGCATATCGTGAAATGTTATATAAAATGAACAGATCGTATGACCTAATCGTAGTGGCATTGGGGTCTCTATACACTACCTTGTATGGGAGGGAAGAAAATTTGTGTGAGTCATTCATGGCGTCGCATCTTACCACCGAAATGTTTTCAGGTGTACCCACTACATGAAATATGAATATACCAATGTCTTTACTCTTGTCAATATAAGTAAGAAAGAGCACCACACCTACTGGTGGTGGCCAGTCTTCAGGTGGTAGTGTGTTAACATAAAGAATTGAGAAAAGTATAATGCAACAAGTAGAGATTGCAATAATAGCTCCAATTATTTTCTTTCGTCTATCTTGTTTTTCCTTTTTCTTGAACATACTATCCCCACTCCATTAATGGAACTACATTAAATTGATTTTGAAGGATTGGAAGTGCATCATTATATACCTCTTCAAATGTCCTATCTATCCGTGAAACCCCTGCGTCATAGCAATCACTAGAAAATGGCCAGTGATTTACATTATGAACATCTCGTCCCTGGTCCCTAAGAGCAGCATATGGCACATGTTCTGGTCTTCTCACATCTACATTGAGTGTGTCTGCGAGTAATCCATGCCTTCTCATCTCTTCAATAAACCATTCCCAGCAGGATTTTCCTCTCTTGGCCCACTGCATCGTGTTTGGCGGGTTTTGTTGTCCGTAGAGAGTTCTGTAACTTAGGTAGTAGCCATTCCTGCACATTAAGGTATCTCTATTTAAGTCAGCATAACCATTTTTTGCGTACTCCTCGTATAATCCAAACACATAATGTCCCAGTTCATGCACTATCATACAGGAATAAAAGGCATCTCCTATGTCCACATTAACTCCGTTGAATACAAATGTTGTCGGAAGGATTTCCTCCGCTGCAAAAAACATACCTGGCCATGGTTCCCACCAACTTATTCCATCCCAATAACCACCGACTCCTTCTGTTCGTGGCCAGTAACCCTCGCCCAGATGTGCAACCGCAGGATATATTCTCAGATTTACATTGTCCCAGTTGCCTTTATTATTGTAAATCAATTTTGTGTTCTGTAACGGATTTATATCTAATGGATCACTTGCGTCATCCCAATCTGTATC
Organism: Thermoplasmata archaeon; assembly: GCA_038874435.1. Taxonomy (NCBI): domain Archaea; kingdom Methanobacteriati; phylum Thermoplasmatota; class Thermoplasmata; species Thermoplasmata archaeon. Next base: position 122,977 of record JAVZCK010000001.1, on the reverse strand, counting down.
GCTTGTGCTGGGGTTTGATATGGTCTTCCATTTCTCAGTATTTCCAATTACGCCATCACCATTCATATCTGCCCTCACTTCCCATGCTGTTAGTTCCTCTGCATTTGGTAATCTCTCACCATCCACGACTTCTATGCACCTCATCTCTATTCACCACGCTTCATTATATTATTTCACATCCTTAAATGTTTTTCATGAAGGTATAGTACCACAAATATAGGGGATGCTTATAGTCGCTAAAGAGAACAGATACATCTGGACTTCGTACCCTCCATAAATAACCCCAAACTCATTGAGAATGAGAAGATCATCTGTATTTAATCTTCCGTCTTTTTGGGTATCAATCAACGCATGGTTAGAAGGATCGCATTCAATATGACCCGGCCAAAGAGAGATTTTATATCCTCTGTCTCTAATCTCTCCTACACAAGGTGCTGTTGGGTCATAGTATTCTCCATATCTCTTTGGAAAAGGGATACTATCAGGAGATAATGCCTTGGAAGAGGGGCCAATAGTGATACTGCGAATAACGACCCTGAATATCGTAGTGCTTCTATTGTGGTATATCACTTCTAGCTCTCCATCTACCGTATAACCACCTTCCCGATGATAATATAGGGTATATTGCCAGTAGGAATAGAGGACTACACTGATGAGTATAAGGACGGCTAATATTGCGAAAACCTTCAACCACTTTTTTGTCAAGATGGAAATCTCCATACACATCACTCCCAAACTTCTATCTGAATTGCATTGAAGGACAGAAGATCAAAGTTAGGTGGTGAGGTGAAGTAAATTTCTGCAAAATCCCAATCAAAATGTTCTCGAGCAAACTCTGAAAATTGAAGGTTAATATCTATAAAATCAGGAATTATGGGCAACTCACTCAATGAAGAACTCTGCGGGCGATAGTTAGGTTCTCTAGCTGTTTCACTAAAATGCAATATACTTTTGTAATCTTGCATTTGGCGAATAAACCACTCCCAACACGATAGCCCACGAAGTGCCCACTTTGTGAAATTTTCCTCTAACACAACCACGAGAGTGAACTCGTAAATTTTGAAGTCAAGCTTGGAAAGAGTGTAAGTGCCAGTGTAAATCACCTTCTTCTCCCAACTCTGCCCTGCATCCCTGCTTTTTGCAAACCAGAGTGCAGAGCCCTCAGCCCAGACAGCATAGAGCGTGCCGAAGGCATAGCAGAGCTTAGGCGAAATGCTGGCGTTTGCTGTGAGATTATCATATTGCCATGCTTCTCCACTACCTACTGTTTGCGTATTCGTCTGGCTTTCCTGTAGTTTCGGCTTCTCTCCTGTAGCAGATGGAAACTGCACTAGTACCACAAGAATCACCACACATATAATGCAAATGAAACGGTTATTTTGCTCATATTACATTATATTTTTTTTTTTTTTTTTTTTTGTATATAAATCTTTTGTGGTCATGTGCATAAAGTTTGTTTGTAACTTTTTCAACGAATATCTCTCTGTTTCCGAGTGAGGTAGACAATATTTAGCAAAGAATGGAGAGAGAATTCTAGCAATTCTCACAATGAGGGAAATACCCTTTTGCTAGCTCTTTACCCTCTCTAATCTTGTCCTGAAATCGGAACCCTCTAAAACCATTAATATCTCCCCACCTATTGCTCCTCAATGCTCTACATTGGAATTGATGACACGGATGCAGTTAACGGCATGTGCACCACCTATCTGATGACAGAAGTGATAAGAATCGTGGAGAGCTATGGGCTTTCGCTAATTGGCTACCCACGACTGGTGCGACTGAACCCTTCTGTTCCATGGAAAACCAGAGGCAATGCTGCCCTTTCAATTGCTGTTGCCAATGGCTCTGGCAAAAACCGGGTGTGCGGAGAAATTGAGGGTAAACAGATTCTTGCGTGGGAGAAGGGTATGAATGCGAGTGAGAAAATTGAAGAGAACATAATTGAGGAAGTCATTGCCCTGATTGAAAAAAAGGCAAGGTTTGAAGAAGAAAAAACAAATCCAGGCGTGGTATTTCTTAGAAAAAAACCGAGCTACCGATTTTACATTCGTGGAGTAAGGGAAATTCTGAATAAAAATGAGGTTGAAAAAGAAATTGAGAAATTAGGTGGACACTGTAAGGGCTACAAAAATGGACGCGGTATCATTGGTGCTTTCTGCGCAGTTGCCTGGAGGCCATTCCGTCACACCTTTGAAATTCTTGCCTACAGAAAAGAGGACCGCTGGGGCACGGAGCGGCAAATAGAACCCGCTTCTGTGGTTGCCATGGACAAAAAATTCAAGAGCACTTTCAACAACTATGATTACGAAAACAAGAGAGTGGCTATCGCACCTCATTCTCCCTGCCCCATCTTATTCGGAATTCGGGCAACGGCTCCAGACGAGTTGATTGAGGCGATGCGAACAGTGAATCCTGGTGAGGAGATTGCAAGATGGTGCATCTTTATTACAAATCAGGCAACAGACGACCACATAGTAAGAAAGAAGATTGCTGACTGCACACCAGGAAACTCTGTTCGAATTAAAGGAAAGGTTTCCTCCGAGCCAAAAGTAATCAAAGGGGGACATGTAATTTTCAGGTTGAAAGATAGAAGTGGAGCGATTGACTGCACAATCTACGAACCCTCAAAAGAGTTCACTGCGATTGGAAGAAAACTTGTTTCGGGCGATGTTGTTGAGGTGTTTGGTGCAGTGCGAGAAGCACCCAGAACTGTTAATGTGGAAAAATTGCACATTGTGAATGCCATCACTGTGCAACGAAAGGAGGCAAACCCTACATGCCCCAGATGTGGGAAACGAATGAAGTCAATTGGAAGAGATGCGGGTTTTGTGTGTAAAAAATGCCATGTGAAGAAAAAAAGAGAGGAGGCAGAATGGGTTTTGATAGAAAGAAAAGAACTTGAGGGCTGGTATGAACCGGCAGTGTGCAGCAGGAGGCATCTTTCTAAGCCGCTCAAATTGATTTTCGGTTCTGGCCATTGTTAACTATAGTATATAGTTAAACAACGAAACGTTTATATATTCCTTAGTTTTGGTATTAACTACAATGAGGTGTTAAAAATGGAGCCAAAGAAAAGAAAAGGCAGAATGGTCGCGGGTGTGGCGAGTGCAGTGATAGCCATGCTGGTTATCAGCATGTTGTTCACAATCGTGAGTGTAAGGATGGGAAGTGCAGATGATGTGGAAACAGACCTTGCGATTAATTCCACTTTGAGCGGAAATTTAAGCGGGGCTGGAAAGAAGGACTATTACAAGATTGTTGTAAACAGCGGGAGCAAGCTGATTGTGAAAACTGATGGACCAAATGGTGGGAGCATTGATTTTGACCTCTACATTCAGAAAGACGCAAAGCCAACAACCTCAAGTTATCTTGCAAGGGGTTACACAAGCTCTAGTGATGAGCAGGTGAGTGTGAGCAATCCCTCTGGCACATACTATGTGATGGTCTATGCCTATAAGGGCTCTGGCAATTACACAATCACGGCAACTGTGGAAAACGGAAATGGTGGGGGTAATGGTGGAGACAACGGTAGTGGAAACGGTGGAGGTAGTGGCGAGCCAGTTGAGTTGACAAGTGGAGTTGCAAAGACCGGTTCTCTGGATGCAACAAACACAAAAGCATACTACAAAATTACAGTCAGCTCTGGCACATCACTCAGGGTGATGCTTGATGGTCCTAACGGTGCTGACTTTGATTTGTATGTGAAGAAAGGGGCTCTACCCACAACATCCAGCTATGATGTTCGTGGATACACAAATTCTGCTGATGAGCAGGTGAGTGTGAGTAATCCCGCTGGCACTTACTACATCATGGTGAACAGATACTCTGGCTCTGGCAGTTATACAATCACGGCAACAATCGAAAATGGCAATGGTGGAGGTAACGGCGGTGGAAATGGTGGTGGGAACAATAGTGACCCAGTTGAACTAACAAGTGGGGTTGCAAAGACCGGTTCTCTGGATGCAACAAACACAAAGGCATACTACAAAATCACAGTCAGCTCTGGCACATCACTCAAGGTTGTCCTCGACGGTCCCAGTGGTGCTGACTTTGATTTGTATGTGAAGAAAGGGGCTCTACCCACAACATCCAGCTATGATGTTCGCGGATACACAAATTCTGCGGATGAGCAGGTGAGTGTGAGCAATCCTTCTGGCACTTACTACATCATGGTGAACAGATACTCTGGCTCTGGCAGTTATACAATTACGGCAACGGTTGAAAACGGAAACGGCGGTGGAAACGGAAATGTTGCAAAATGGACATATGTTGGGATTGCTGGCTACGATGCAGATGACCTTACCACAATGGTGAACTCCACTGTAAGCTGGTTCAAGAACATTGGCTCCTCTAGCAATGTAAATATTCTCCTCCTTACAGACGAATACGGGCATGGCAACAGCCATGCCTATTACATCACTGCGGACAATCAGGCCAGAGAAATTCCACTGAACCAGATAAACAGTGCCTGGAGTAATGAGGTAAACACTGGTGACAAGAATGTGCTTCTGAGTTTCTTCCGCTATGCAGTCACAAACTATCCTGCAGAGCATTACTATCTCCACACAGACAGTCATTCTAGATGCGGACTTTCCATTCTTTACGATGAAACAAACTACGACAGGATGGACTTCACCGAGATAAAGAGTGCACTTGCAGAGCTCTACAACATGATTCACAAGAAGATTGACATTTTCTGGTATGGTGGTTGCTGGCAGATGAACATTGCTGCTGCCTACCAGATCTACAACTATGTGGAATACATGGGTGGTTCTGAACACACAGATAGCCATCCAATGCGAGCCCCGATTTCAAAACTGAAGTCAAACCCAGGCATGGCCGCAAGGGATGTGTTGGTTGAGGCAGTGAACCTTGTTGCTGCAGGAGGTGGTGCACCGTATGCATATGGTGGCGTTGATTTAGCAAAAGTCCCGATGCTTGCAGAGAAGGTGAATGCGTTGAGCCAGAAACTGATAGCGAAGATGGGCACTTACAAGGCAAAGATAATTGAGGCAAGAAACCAAACCCAGGAATTTGAGGAGCACTATGGTGCACCTTACGCAGACCTCTACCACTTTGCGCTGAAGCTGAAGGCAAATGTGGATGATGCGGAAATCCAGGGGCTGTGCAGCGAAGTGATGAATGCTGTGAACCAGACAGTTGTGGCAAAGAAGTGGGCAAGTGGCTGGGGCGAGAATCTGCAGAATGCCTATGGGATTGGGATAATGTTCCCGAAGGACTGGTACACCTACCAGGCAAACCAGACCTACTTCACAATCTCTGACTTCGCAAAGAACACACAGTGGGATGAATTCTACGCAAAGCTCAATGGATTTGCAAGTGGGCCTGAATTTCTGGCTGGAGCAAATGAACACTAAAATCTACCATCTCTAATTTTTATTTTTGTTGAGTATCTATAGATGGAGCAGTGAAAGTCAATCTATCAGATAAATAAGTAAATTTATTTTTACTTACCGAATTGCGGAAAATTTAAATACAGGGTATGACATCAAGATATCATGAATAAAGAAAATGATCTAACTCCATGGGTGAGGAACAAGTACCTGGCTCTGTGGAGTGAGTTGAAAGACAGTGAGTTTACATTTGAAGAAGGCGTCCGCGTTCTGAAGGAGAAAAAGGAAATTAGCGATGAATCTGCAGCTAACGAAATTTTCTCAGAGTTGAGGGATTGTAATCTGGTAGAGACAAGGAGAGATCCACATGACGGCAGAAAAAGTATCTACAAATTGAAGCCAATTATGGAGTTTTTAGGTGGAGGAGAAAATCTATCTAGAGATGAACTCATAAGAATTCTTAAAAAAGCTGCAGATCTGATAAGAACAAGAGTGAACTATGAGTTTATTCTGCTCTTGCTCTTTTTGAAAAGGATAAGTGATAGATGGGAAATAGAATATGAGACGAATGTGAAGGAGTTCACGGAGAAAGGATTGAGTGAGGAGGAAGCAAGGGAAGAGGCAAAAGAAGGTGTGTTCCATGAATTTGACATTCCAGAAGAGTACTTGTGGGATAATTTGAGGAAAGATGTTGAAAATCTTCCAATGAAGCTCGAAAACGCTATGAAGAAAATAGCTGAACGTGAACCAGACCTCAAGCCCGTCTTTGAGAGGTTTGATTTTCTCCAATTTGCGAGGAACAGGGAGAATACTGAGATTCTGAGACAGTTGATGGAGGTATTCAGCGAAAGAAAACTTTACCATGTTTCGCCAGACATTCTTGGCGATGCCTATGAGTGGATACTGAGCTATTTTGCACCCCAGAAGGCAAAAGAAGGGGAAGTTTATACACCCAGGGAAGTGATAAACTTACTGGTTGAACTCATTGACCCTGCGGTTGATGGTGGAATTGAAATCTATGACCCTGCGTGTGGCTCTGGGGGCATGCTCATCTGTGCTTATAATCACATAAAAAAGAAGTTTGGAGAGGAAGGTGTTAAGAAAGTTTTTCTCTGTGGCCAGGAAGTAAATCCGCTCACGGCTGCGCTCTGCAAAATGAATATGTTCATTCATGACATCAGGGATCACAGGATTGAAATCGGAGACACTTTGATGTGGCCCAAATTGAAGGATGAGGATGGAAAAATTAAGAGGTTTGATGTTGTGATTTTCAATCCTCCATGGAACCAGGATGGTTATGAGGAAGAAAAGCTCAAAAAGGCGGAGGCCTGGCAGGAACGATTTAGTTATGGGTTCACGCCTAGCCAGTCCGCAGATTGGGTATGGGTTCAGCATGCACTGGCTTCTACAAAGCAGAGCGGAAAAGTGGGACTTGTGATAGATAATGGATGTCTTTTCAGGGGAGGGAAAGAGAAAAATGTGAGAGCCAAAATTCTGGATGCAGACCTTGTAGATTGTGTGATTCTTTTGCCAGAAAAGTTGTTTTATAACACTGGTGCACCTGGTGGAATAATTCTCTTTAACAAGGGTAAGCCGCCTGAAAGAAGAAGAAAGGTTTTATTCATTAATGCAAGCCAAGAGTATGAGAAACATCCAGAAGTGAGGAAATTGAACAGGATTGGGAGCCAGCATATTGAGAAAATCGCGAAAATCTACAGAGAATTTAGGGATGTGAAGGACATTGCAAGGGTTGTTCCGCTTGAGGAAATTAAAAACAACGATTACAATCTGAATGTCACACTGTATGTGTTTGCGGAAGAGAAAGCAGAAGAGATAGATATCCAGAGAGAATGGAGAGAACTGAATGAAGTGGAGCAGGAAATTGTAGATGTGGAGAAAAAGATTGAGGAGTATCTGAGAGTGATAGGGTATGGTGGAGAAGATGAGAAATAAAATAGAAAGCATCGAGGAGTTAGAAAACATTTATTATGGGACAGATAAAAAAAAGTTCGGGAATAAAGAGAGGATGCTACTATGGAAAAATCAAGCATAAAATGCGGCCCCATGCTTCCATTCATGTGCACCATCCGGTACACGCGTCAGCATGGACTTACCCGCAATATGTATATACCTACATGTCTACATAAACTTTTTGGGAGTGCGTATTTGTTCACTCAGATGATGCAGACAAGACATCTTGAAATTTTAATCTATTTGAGATGGGGTGGTAGAAATGCTCAATGTTGATGGTCGTGATGATGAGGAATTCAAGGACACAGAGATTGGAAGGATTCCAAAGAAGTGGGAGATTGTGAAGCTTGGAGATATTACAACTCTTAAAAATGGTGAACGTCCTTTAATGATTAATGATAATAATGTTGTTCCTGTGTATGGAGCTAATGGGGTGATGGGTTATACATCAAAGTTTTTAGTTGATAACGATTTTACATTAGTAATCGGAAGAGTTGGAGCATCTGGTGAAGTTCATATTGGGAATGGAAAAATATGGATAAGCGACAATGCGATCTATAGTGAAAGTTATGATAAAAGCAAAGTGTATTTACCATTACTCTTTTATTTACTCAAGTTTAAAAATCTTAGCAAATTTGCTACTAAATCAACTCACCCAATAATAACTCAAAGTTTTTTGAATTCTATTAATCTCCCCCTCCCGCCTCTCCCCGAGCAAAAAGCCATCGCAAAGGTGCTCTCAACAGTGGATGAAGCCATTCAGAAATGCAATGAACTCATAGCAAAAACGGAGCGGCTGAAGCAGGGGCTGATGCGGGAGCTTTTGACGAAGGGAATTGGGCACAAGGAGTTCAAGGACACAGAGATTGGGAGGATTCCGAAGGAGTGGGAGGTGGTGAAGTTAGAGGAGGCTGTCAAAATAAACAGGGAATCCATTGACCCAACCAGATTTCCAGATGACGAATTTCTTTATGTTGATATTGAGTCCGTAGAGAACAATACTGGTGTGATATGTGACGCAAAGAAAATTCGTGGAAAAGAAGCGCCATTACGTGCAAGAAGAGTGTTACACTACAACGATGTGATCATGTCAACTGTGAGACCATATTTAAAAGCCTTTGCTATAATCCCCAAAGAACTAGATAATCAGATTTGTTCTACTGGCTTTGCCGTTTTGAGTTGTGGAGAAGAAGTTGTGCCGAGATATCTGTTATACACAATTTTCTCAGATATGGTAATCAACCAATGCACCAGAATGATGGTAGGAGGTCAATATCCTGCTTTGAATGAATCTCAAGTTGCAGAAATTAAGGTCCCGTTACCTCCTTTGTTGGAGCAGCAAAAAATTGCCGAGATTCTCTCAACAATTGACAAGAAACTCGAACTTGAGCGAAAGCGAAAAGAAAAGCTTGAGCGAATAAAGAAAGGGCTTATGAACGATTTGTTGACTGGGAAGCGAAGAATTCCCAAGGAAATGTGGGAAAAGATTGGAGGTGAATAGGTATGGAGAAGAATTACATGAATGCAGAGGAAGGAACTACACCTCACTTTTTGTGGGAAAAAGAGATTGTAGAAAAGCCGCTATTGGAACAACTTCAGAACCATGGCTGGAAATACATTCCAGCTGAAACACTTGGCAGGGAAAGTCCAGAAGATGTCCTTTTACTCTCCAATCTCAGAGCAGCACTGTTACGCATAAATGAAAGAATGCTTGAAGGGATATCCCAGAATGAAAAAAAAGAGGTTGTGGAAGAGGTTATTCGGGAACTTAAAACCAGAGGTTCAGGAATTGAAGGGCACAAACAGATAATGGACTTGCTAAAGTACGGACTTCCAGTAAATCTCGGAAAAAAAGGTCTGGCTACTATTCAACTTTTTGACTATATAAACATCGAAAAAAACGAGTTTATTGTCTCAAACCAGGTCACATTCACAAGCATCAATGGAAAGATTCGAGCAGACCTCGTTCTTTTCGTCAACGGCATACCACTCGTGCTCGTAGAATGCAAGGACCCCACAAACCCGACAGTTTCCTGGGAAAACGCTTACCTTCAGATAAAGGACTACGAAAAAAAAGTGCCTGAACTATTCAAATACATTCAAATCAACACAATCATAGAAAAATGGGAAGAAAAAGCAAGATATTTCCCAGCAGAGCCATGGAATGAAAATACCCAAGTGCATGTCTGGAAATCAGAGAACGGGCTTTGCGAGTTTCTCCAGCCAAAAATCCTTCTGGACATCGTAAAATATTTCTCGTTTTTCAGAGAGGAGAAAGGGTGCGAAAAAAAAGTTCTAGTTAGATACATGCAATACCGTGCAGTCAACAAAATTGTTGAGCGGGCAAAGAAGTATGTGAAGGGCGAGGACGACAAGGCATTTGGTCTTATCTGGCACTGGCAAGGTTCTGGTAAAACCCTCACTATGATTTTTGCAGCCAACAAGCTCATGCGTCTCCCAGACCTTGAAAATCCTACAATTCTTTTCGTTCTTGACAGGAAAGAACTGGAAGACCAGACCACGGATGAAATTAAATCTGTAAAAATTGGCTTCCAGCCCTCTACAATTACTTCCATTTCTGAATTAAAAGAGACGCTTCTCTGGGACGAAGGTAGAGGAAAAAGAGGAATCTTTGTTGTGCTTGTGCACAAGTTCAGGCCCGGAGAACTTCAGGAAGTGAAAACCCCGCTTGAACAGAGACCAGTAAATGAAACAATCCTTAAAAGAAAGAACATAATTGTGCTTGTTGATGAGGCAGACAGAACCCAGTATGGAATCCTGGCTGGTACAATGAGAGCCATGTTCAAAAGTGCTTTTTTTGTGGGTTTCACCGGAACACCGCTCGCTACCAAAGGAAAGGACACTTTCGCTGCTTTCTCCCCAGAAGGCGAAGATTACCTTGACAAATACTTCATTGATGCTTCCATAGAAGATGGTTTCACTCTCCCCATTGCCTGGCAACTCAAAGTTGAGAGCGTAGTAAACTTCTACAAGGAAAAACTTGATGATGCTGTAGAAAGCTTTCTTGCAGTAGCAGATGTAGAAGAACTCTCTGAGGAGACAATAAAACAACTGGAGAGCGAGGTTGCAAAAAAGTTGAATGTTTGCAATGTAGTGCTGGAGAATCAAAAAATGATTGAAGAGGTCGCAAAGGACATTGCCAAGGATTTTCGTGAAAATCTGGATGACAGATTTAAGGCCTTGGTTGTCACCGCAAGCAGAAAAGCATGTGTCCTCTATAAAAGAGAACTGGACATACATCTTCCAAAAGAGTACAGTGAAATTGTGATGACCTATACGCCAGATGACGACGAACTCATCAAAGAATACGAGAGAGAACTCAAAAAGAGATACGGAACTAACGAAATTGATGAAATCAACCAGAAAATAAGGGAGGATTTCAATAGAGAAAATTTGCCAAAAATTTTGATTGTTACTGACATGCTCTTGCGTGGCTTTAATGCCCCTATTCTCCATACACTCTACCTTATCAAATTTCTAAAAGGGCATCGACTCCTCCAGACCATTGCAAGAGTTAATAGACCCTACAAGGGCAAGGACTTTGGACGAGTGGTTGACTATGTAGGAATTCTCGGAAGATTAGAGAAAGCTCTCGAAATGTACCAAAGAGAGGACATAGCAAATGTCGCAAGACCGATAGCCGAGTATGCAACAGAATTTAAGGAGGAAATGAAAAAAATGAAAGAACGTCTGGGTGAAAATACTAACCAGAACGAAGAATTTATGAAAGCCAAGGTGATGGAGATTCTCCAGGGGGGAAAGGAAAAAGAGTTTGTGAACAGTTTCCGAAAGATTAGAAAGCTTTACGAACTGCTTGGACCAAACGAGATAAAAACAGATTTCCATACTTACTATCAATGGCTCTGCCTTCTCTACGAATACTACAAGATGATAAATCCAGATGTTGAGGATGTACTTGTTGAGAAACTTTATAAACATACCATGAATGCTGTAAAGGAAGGCACAGAGTTTTACGGTCTAAGGACTACAGAGGAAAAAGTTCAAATTGACACAAAATTCATTGATGAAGTAAAACCCAGCATCGTAGGTGTGTTTGATGCATACGCAAAAGTAAGGAACATCATAAGGAGCAACCATAAGATTCCTAAGCCAGTTTATCAGCAGATTGTGGAAAAAGTGGAAAGAATAATTGATGACTGGAAAAAGAAAAAAATCTCAGCAGAGCAAACATGTAAGGAAATTAAGGAGAACCTTGAGGAGCTTGAAAACATACCAATTCTGATTGAGGAGCGTGGACTTTCTGAAATGGCTTATTCCATCGGCCAAGTCCTTGTGAGGAATAAAATAGAGTTCCAGGACGAAGAACTGAGAGAACTTGAGCGGAAAATCAAGCCGCACATGTTTTATGCCTGGGTAAACAAACCCAGCGCTGTAAAAAGCGTGGGAAGAGAGATAAGGACTTTTCTGATAGAAAAAAAGATAGAGAAAGAAAAGAGGGACAGGGTATATGACCAAATCCTCCAGATGCTCAAAGAGAATTTCTAGCTATTTCGGTATAAAATACACTGTTGAATGGAAGAATGTAAAATATCCTCGCTTGGAATTTTCCACACCAATACTACATCTCATTCTCCCTAGAACCATCAAAGATCCAAGAAAAATCCTTGATTCGAGAAGGGACTGGCTGATAAAAAAGCACGCCAAAATAGAGAACGCTTTAAGACAACACCCGGAACTTTTAAAGAAATGCATTGTAATGGGCAAAGCATCGCCTCAAAAACTGGACGATGTCAAAAAGACAAGGAAAAAATTCAGGAGATTACTGAGGAAAAACCTCAAACCCATTGTAGCCTCTTTTTCAAAAGAGTTAGGCGTGCAACCTAACAAAATCTTCATAAAATGCCAGAAAACAAAATGGGCAAGTTGCTCTACAAAAAAGAACCTAAGTTTCAACCTCAAGATGCTTGCACTCCCTCAAGAGCTAATGGAATACCTGGTTTACCACGAACTCCTGCACCTGAAAGAAAAAAGGCACAATAGCAATTTTGTTCGTATGCTGAGGAAAAAATTTCCAAACTTTGTAGAATTGGAAAAAGAACTCTTCGCCTACTGGTTTGCACTTGAATCAAATAAAATCTGGATGCAGATTTTGGGAAGAGAGGAAGGTATCTCTTAGCCCTCCTCTACCATTCTCCACATGGAGAGTCCCAATCATCTGGAATCACATGGTTCACCATTTGGACATATCAGACATGTTCGGACACATAAAACTGATAAGAAAAAATATATATAGTATGATTAGTATAATATATAATATGTGTCCAAATCCGTTTTACCTAGGTCCGATAGATGCCGCAAACAAAGACCATTTATTCATAGACAGAGAGGGTTCGTTAGAGTATGTGAAAGAGAGAATCGGCAGTGAAGGTGAATGTATTGTTATTCTGGGGGAGAAGGGCGTTGGCAAAACTAGTTTCTTGAATATCATCAAAGCATGGCTGGAAGAGAAAGCCGAATACACAACTGGACGAAAAATTCTGGATAAGATTAGCAGAGAAAATACCAGACTACTGCCTGTTCCTGATACTACTGCAAAAATTGAGCATCTTCTTGTGGATGACATTGCCTTTCTGGACGACAGTGAAGCAGCAAGAGTATACGAAGCCATAGATAGTTTGTTGACGAAGAATGAGTACACCTGTATTTGTCTCACTGATAGAGCACACAGGGGCGAAAATGTATTAAAACTTCGCAAGGAGGTCAGCACAGGAACATACATAGACCTTGCTGTAAGCCCAAACGAAATGGAGAATTTTCTGCGTCAGCGATTGAAAAATACAGGTTACTGCGATAATTTTGAGCATGATGGAGTCTATGTGGCTGCACGCCGTGCTTTCACGAATCTTCGTGAATTTTTCAAATACTGCCGTGAAGCTTACAGATTAGTGGATAAAAATGAGAAGATTGGAAAAGAATTGATGTTCAAGGCAATCTGGACGATTGACAGGGGCTATTTACAGGAAATGGATAAGGTTGCTAGGGGTGTTTTGAGTTGCTTGCATGAACGGGCATCATCTGGTGGAATACCATTAATGCTTCTTTCAAAATATGCAGAAGAAACACTTGGAATTTCTCGCAGTACTCTCTACCATAGGCTGAATATTCTTCAGGATTACAACATGATCGTGGTCACGCAAAAGGGTAGAGAGGCATTTTACAATACAATTTACAACATTATAGAGATGCCGATAGACCCAAAACAGATAATAAATCCCCCATCAATGGAAGAAGCGATTCAAGAAATAGTACCACACGGAAGGAAACGAAGACCATAGCCAGGGTCCAAATTCATTCCCTCCTTTTCCTCTCCACAACCTCTACCTTTATTTCCTCTCCATGCCCATTGTAGGCCTTCCAGCTTCGCATGTTGTAGGGATAAGCCACAATGATGTGGAACCAGCCGAAACGCTCAAACAGAGAAAGGTCTGCAGCAGAGGGGATTGGATAAGGGCTTGGATGCGAGTGAATTGTGCCAACAATTGAAAAATCCGCTGGCTTCATATGAAGCATGAAAACTGCAGATTCGTTGCTTGAAATTGTTCCTGGCAGAACCACATACTGGTTTATCACACCAGTCCTTCCGAGGCGAAGCAACGCAGCAAACTCGTTCGGATGGGCATTTCTTGCGTTTTCAAAAATTGCTTCCAGCAACTCCATTGCAATTCCTCTGAACTCTCTCTGCCTTTTCCTTGGTGGTGCAAAAATTGGCATTTTCACTCCCTCCGCATGCACTTGAGCGTCGCACTCACAACACCCACGACAGCACCGAGTGCAGTGCAGGTCTCAAGCCCCACATTCCTGCCAGTTACTTCGAAATGATACTCCGCAATCTCCTCAACCTTCCCTAAACCTCGGTGTCCAAGCCCGAAAACGAGGCAAACAGATTTTCCATTGAGCAACGCATTGGCAATGAACGCTGCACTCACTGCTTTTTTTTCCTCAGGGTGCTGGGTAGTCACCACAACCATGCCAAGCTGCGGGGGAAAGCCCCTATCGGGAAAAGGGAAAAGATGGAACCTGCCCTCACTAGATAGCTTCATCAAAGCATCCTTCGTTGAAATTGTAGTTTTATCTGCCAGAAACTCGGAAATTTCCTTCGGAGTTTCTGCCTCTGGGGGCAATGGAAAACCGAAGAGCGCAAGGTTACAATCAAAGCCCGTGCAGAGTGCCAATGCTCTTGTTACTGCTCTTCTATGCACCTCATGAAATTTAGTTCCATACGAATTGTAAAGCCCGAGCGTCAATCTGCCTTGCACATCACACACAACCCTCAAACAAAGATAAAGATTTTCAAATCCCAACTTTATCAAGCACCCGCTTGCACTTAGCAAGATAGTTCTTTGCATTTTTTTCCTTGAAAATTCTTCTCGCACTCATCAAAAGCTCAATTCCTCTTTCAGATTCCGTGCCACTTTCAACCAGCATCCTTCCATATTCACAAAGGGTTTTGCCCTTCTCTATCTCCATCCCTGCAACTTCAAAAATTCTCACGCTTTTTGCATAAAGCAGTTTTGCCTCATCCAGATTGCCTGTGGCCTCCTCGTACTCTGCATGCACTCGATATGCCCAGCCAACCACATCCCTTGCATTGATCCTATTTGCAATCTCAAATGCTGTTGTGAGGTTTCCCATCACACCCTGAAACTGCCCTGTCTTCACAAGTGCTTCAGCAATTCCACAGATATTCCAGGCAATTCCATACTTGTTGTCTATCCTTCTACAGAGCTTCAAACTTTCATTGTAATTCCTGATTGCCTCAGGATACTCCTCGTAATCCAGTGCAATATCTCCAAGGCTGCTGTACACCACTGAAAGGCCTCTTCTGTCTCCGATTCTCCTGTCTATTTCAAGGGCTTTTAGGTAATGTTCTCTTGCCTGTTCCCGCTCCCCCAGACTTCTGTAAAATTCCCCCAAATTGTTTGAGGTTGCAGAAATGCCCCGCAAATCCTCAATCTTTGTATAAATTTCAAGTGCTTTCTTCAAATTGTTTTCACCTTCTACAATTCGCCCAAGAGAATGATTTGCTGTGCCGAGACGCATGTGGACATAGGCAATATCTCCATAACTATCTGTATTTTCCAGAATTCTAACAGCCTCTTCATAATACTTTATTGCCTCAGCATGTTCTGCCATTCGCTCATGCACCAACCCTTGGATACACACCAATCTCCCAGTGAGTGCTTTCTCAGGCTTAAGAGAAAGAGCATGCTCAACATCTTTCAGTGCTGTCGTGTATTCGCCAATTGCAATGTGGGCTTCTGCCCTCTTTTTCCATGCAAAAGCAATTTCCCGGCTATTCTCACTGTCCTTGATGGTCTCGAGCATCTTATCAATGAACGCAATCTCTTCCCCGAATCTTGCATCGCTCTCAAGAGCTTCAATTAGTAATCTGAGAATTTCCATTCTCTTTTCGGGTCTACTAGCTATTTCCAGCCCTCGCTTGAGAACTTCCACTGCCTTCTCATTCGCGAAATTTGCAAGTGCATACCTACCAGCAACTGCTGCAAATTCCTCCACTTTTGAAGCTATGCCTGCAGATAGATAGTGCTCAACCATTCGCAGAATTGCCTCATGTTTCCCTGCGAGATACTCTGCTTCATAAATTTCAGCCAAGCACTCATGATACGCTTTCTTAAGCCCTTCATCAAGGATTGAATAGAGAGTGTCCCTCAACATCGGATGAGCAAACCTATAATGATTTTCATCCACCTTACTGACGAAACCGCTGGACTCAAGTGCACTCAACCTCCTAAGAACGCTTAGTTTTGAGAGTTCCAACAATCTTGATACCGTGTCCGGAGAAAACTCGTAGCCCTCTATCGCGCCACACTGGAGTATCTCTATATCCTCTCGGGGTAGTCGCTGCACCCTTTCCTCGAGAATTTCATAAATTCTCTTTGGGAGATTTTTTTCGTACTTCCAACGTGCGATTTCAGCCTCGATTTTCTTCTCATCTTTCACTTCCTTAAGCAATTCTATCGTAAACAATGGGTTACCACGTGTCTGTGTAAATAGTTGAGAAACAACTTCATCGTCTAGTTCATATCCTAGCACCTTGGCCAAGAATGTAGAAAATTCATTTTGATTCAAACCTTCTATTTTCAAATATTCCAGATTTTCCTCCTTTGCCAGCGGCTCAAGCATTCTCTTCTCAACTTGTACATTACTTGCATTCTCATTATAGGTACTAAGCACGAAAATAGGCAGCTCTCCAGCACTCCTCAACAGAAATTTAAGAAACTCCAGAGTTTCAACATCTACCCACTGCAAGTCATCGACAAAAATTAGCACTTTTTTTCCGCCTGCCTTTCTCTTAATTCCATAAAGAACATTTTCGTAGAGGTTCAACCTTTGAAAGTTAGTTTCAATCGGAGCTCCTGAGTACCTTCCATCTGTCAAGAGCACTGAAAAATACTTAGTGAGTCCCGCAGCTTTGGTCATGTTGCCATCCCAGTTCATGAGCAAGCTCCTATTTTCTCCCTCAATTTTTTTAAGAATTTCGTCCATCTCGAAGATCAAGTTTTCGTTTTCCTTGCCCGTGAGCACGGCAACTAAATTCAGGTGTTCTCCTGGGACACTGAGAAGGTTGAAGGCGCCGTAACGCATGCTCTGCACATCCTCTCGGATTTCTGCAGATTTGCGGATGTAGGAAAGAGATTCTCTCACAAACGCACTAACTGCGTTAAGCATCCCTACCAAAATATCTGAATCAATTGTTTCTTCTCGTTCTAATTTTGAAACCATAAGCCCAGATTTTGTTACAGCAAATATTGCCTCAATTCTTGGGTTCTGCACGATTTTGAGCAAGTCCTCAAGTCCCTGCCCCTCCAGTGCTTTTCTCAACGAAGAATATGGAAGAGCAAGCCCAGCAACACATGCAGTTCTCAAGATAAAAGCATCTCTAGCCTCCTTCTTTAAGAATTCCTCTACAATCCGCGTTTTGCCTACACCTGTGTCTCCAATTACCACTATCATTTTGCTTCTATTCTTTTCCACACCTGCAAACTTCTGTTTGAGGTATTCTATGTATTTCTCTCTTCCTACAAACTCACAGTTGGGTGGAATTTTCATCCGAAACACTCTAATGGGCTTATCGCTCTTCCTTTATTTATCTATTTTGGTTTCCCAATCCAAAAAATTCCATATCTATAACTGTGCCTTCGGCAGCATTCACAACCATAACGCCAGCACTTCCTTCCACATACCATATTGGAAGATGAAAGATTCCAAGATATTTCAGCACTATCGTCTCTGGGTCAGGACGCTCCATCCTCTTTTCAATCACTATGATGTTATCAATTTTCATCTCCACTGGACTTATCTCCCTTGATTCGTTGTGCAAAATCCATTCAATTGAGAGTGTTTTGGCTTCCTCAGCACTCAACACCACTGCCTTCAAAGAACCTGGATACTCAGGCATGCTCGCAATTCCAGGCACCTTTCTCCACTTCTTTATCTGTCCGTTCAATGCATCCACCGCAAGAAGCCCTTCTATCTTCGTCCCCATTCCATTCCTTTTTATCTCGCATGAGTAGGTGAAGAGGTGATGGGGCACATACCTGAGTTCATAATTAAAACCAGAAACCTTTTCACCCTCTTTTTCAATTCCATTTCTATCAACCTTCAGCACAAAAAACCTTTCCTCAGGAGAAAAATCAACACTAGTGTCAACCGATGACTCAACTACTTCATAATTCGTAAGAATTTTTGAGAGCTTCACCCTGCCAATTTCTCTCTCAAAGTTTTCCCTTGACACAAGGACAATGCTCTGTTCCCTCAATGTCCTTAGAACCTCTTCAGGCACATCCTGGCACTGTGTGAGATTTATGAAAAGTTTTGTGCTGGCCACGATTTTTCTGATTCTAGTTATCCTCTCCCAGACCGCCTCCTCCAGCACTTCATCAGGTAGTGCATAAGTCACAATAATTTCATCACTCCTTCGCTCTGCACGGATAATCTTTTCAGCCACATTTATCACATGATAGCCATAATTCTCTAGAACCTCAATAATCAATTCCTCAATCTCAGTGTTCATCTGAACTGGGTATGCAACAGCAAGATATAACATTTTTGGATTTTGCTGAACTAGGAGTTATCTAACCTCCCCCAGTGCGAGATGGTTTCTCTTTTCCGTTTCTGTGCATTCCAATGGCTGCTAAGCAAATGAGGAGACCATAAAGCACAAGCGAAACCTGAATTTCGTTTGCTGGGCTAACGGTTATCACAAACACATTTGCAGGGGCGTTTGAGGGCAGTTTTCCAAGATTAAACACATTATCATAGGCAGCGATGTAATAGTAAACAAACCCTGATGATGGTGCTGGTACCACGGCAGAGTACACAGAGCCATTGGCAGTCATCTGTACGGGAGTAAATGTGATGTTGTCATAGGAATAGAAAACAGTCGCATTTTTGACACCGCTAAAATCATCGGTAATCGTCGCATTTATGTAAATTAAAGCATCTGGTTCTGCAACACTAACGGGAGTGTGAACAATCGCAGGTGGTGTTGTATCACTTGACTTAATCGTAATCTCCATTTTCTTTTTGTTGTTGGCACTGTAGTTATCTGCTTTCAGGGTCTCAACCGAGATTGTGTAATTTCCCTGCTCCGTAAATGTGTAGCTCCAGCTCAATTTATGTGTCTGGTTCTGGATAAGGGTCTCTGTAATTGTCTTAGTATCCGTATAGACCACTGTCTCACTTCCGCTCACATTTTTCGCAATCGTAATTTTTACACCGATGTTACTCTGGCTCTGGCTTCCATAGTTCTCCACATAGCCAGTGATGTTGTAAGCACCTGGTTCATAGGTAGAGGTGTTTGTGAATGGCTCTATCTTCATCACTCCAACATCGTCCATGTTGTTTAAAATGTAGTATGGATTTTTTACAGAATCCACCAGATAAACCACAGCCTCAATCTGGTCATAGCAGGCAGGATAAATTTTGTTAGCTGGTGGGTGGAAGCCATCGGAGATTGCGTCGTAGAAAGAGGGGTAGAGTTCTGGTGAAAATGAGAGCGTGCGATGCACTCCATAAAGGTAATCCAGTGTAGAACCACCAACCGAATAAAGCACATCTGGAGGTTGCCCAATTATCCAAGACCTGGTGGAGCCAGCGGTGTTTCTAAACAGGGACTTGAGTTTGTAGGCGGTGGCGTTGAAGTATTGCTCATCTGGTGTGTTTGCAGAGGTATAGCCCCAGGGGTAGAGAATGTACTGGCCATAGGTATGGTAAGACACACCGACGATGAAGTGGTGTTGCTTTACAAAGTTCATGTAGGCCTGAACTTCTGGCTCAGAGGCGGGATATGGGCCACGATAATCGTCCGCACTTGGATTTGAGCTTGAGCCAGAACCCCAGGCGAACGGATAGTTTCTGTTTATGTCCACACCATCGTAGTTCTCGTCAAACTGGCCATTTCCGTTGTTATCTCGCTTATTTTTTCGCCACATGTTGTTGGATGCAGGGTCAATGCCATCAGAAGGGTTTCCATCGTAAACCCTACCATCCGGATTCATCGTTGGGATAACCCAAATCTGTGTGGTGTTTACAAGTTCGCTTATCGTTGAATTTGTGCCGTATTCATCAACAAATTTGTGAATAATGAACATTCCCAGCTCAATGGTGAGCCATTCCCTTGCATGATGGTTAGAGTCAAAAATAATCTCTGGCTTATCTGGGTCTTCAATGTTTACATCCTTTGAGATTTTCACTGCCCAGATGTCTCGCCCTTCCCAGCTTTTTCCGATGCTTATTACCTTCATAATGTCAGGGTGCTGGGCGGAAAGATTGAAGAGTTCCTGGGTTAAGCTGTTAGTAGAATTGTAAGAATGGTAATTTTCCCAGAGCATGGGAGCTGATACTCTCTCGCTCTCACCAACTGCTCTGGTTGTGCTGATAAATCCTACCGAGACCAGTAACATAACAAAGCATAGAAAAGGAAGGAGAGTTTTTTGCAACATGATGCAAGTAATTGTGTGAGGGTATATAACTGTTGTGAATTGCCTCTCACCTGTTGGAAATACTATCAGACAAAATATCGCAGGTAAACAGAGGCAAGAAGTCCTGCAAGAAACAGCAGGAAACCAATTATCGTGAGCCCAAAGCCAAAGGTCCATTCTGTGCTTTTCTCCTCTTGCATGTATCTTTCCTTTCCCGTCTCCCTCATTATTGTACTTGAAATCATGGCTGGATGTGTGCCCCTGCTATAACCTACGCTCTGCGGTGTACTTGCCCATGTAGCACTTCCGAAAACAATCTGGGCGATAATCGCAATGATTATTCCTACAAGGACAAAGACCCCTGCTATTGTGGAACTCCGTAGAAAAATGCAGATTCCAAAGACTATTAAAAACGAAAGCAGCCATGCGCTACACCAAATTAGCTTCCTCTTCTCCATGATGCCCCTTATGGCAAAACAGAATATAAAATTTGCTTACATGATGCGAGAAATCTTGGTCAAGCGAGCACATGTTTCAGTGTAGAAATGAAGTTCTTTGAGAGTGTTTCTGGCTCTATGAGAAGAATGCCTGTGCAGTCATAGTCTGCACAGAGATTGTTGATTTTCGTTATGTATTTTATGAACTTTGCTTCCCAATCCTGAAGTGTGAAGCGGAAGGGTTCAATGTGAGTTAGCACAATCACAGGGTCCTTATTTTCAGATTTCTGGGCGAGAATGAACTCTTTGGGTATCTGCACGAGTTGATGCTCTATTCTCGAAGGCGAAACCACTATGTAACCCTCTCCTTTCTCTGCACTCTCTTCTTTGAGCCAGATAATCTGATGTAAATTAGGCAAGTCCTTTTTCACATGCTTTGGATGGGTTTGAGTGATGTATAAAATTTTGCAGGAGGGAATTCTCTGAAGCGAGGCTACAATTACCTTTGCCTTTTCTCTATCTTCAAGGATGTTCACTCTTCCGATTTCGATGCCCTGCTCATCCACAAACGCCTCAAATGCACTCTGCTCCATCTCTGTCTCTTCCTCTACAACCACCTCTTCTTCTACTTTTTCCTGACTTATCTCTGCAGTCACAGTTTTCCTTGCCATCTCTACTTCCTTTAACACTTGCGGCTTCTCATCACCTTTCTTAAGAATTATCTCGGTGATGTTCTCCTTCTGGATTGTAACAAATGTAGAATAGGGCTGCCCTGTAATGTAAACAATTATACCTGCAAGGGTTCCAGCAGCATATGGGTGTTCAGGGAAAAACTCTGGGAACAATTCCGCTAGATACGCATGAACGCCATCTTCCCTCACCTCCAGTCGAATTTTAGAATATCCACTTCCCCTCCACACAGCTTCTATCTGCGAAATGTAATTTTCTAGCTTACCCTTTCCAAGCAACTCCTTCGCTAAAGCCATTCCTACAAGGCGTCCAACAAGGAACCAGTGCTGCTTCTGTCCACCTTCACCCTCCTTTTTGAACAGAATTTGCTGCCAAATTCGAATTGTTTCTACTGGTAAGAGTATGTTCTGAGACATGCCTCACCTACTTTCTGGAGAATTTTGCTCACACGAAAGCCCGTTTTTGCACTTGTTATTGTAGAATAGCAAACATTTATACCTTTTGCACGCATTTTCTGCTCTAACCTGAAAAGGGACTTTGCATGAGCTACAAGATTTTTTACCATATCAACTTTATTTTCAACGAGTATCACTGGCCTCTCCTGCTTTATCTTCTCTGCCCAGTAAAATTCCATACTACTGTAGGTTCGCCGTCTTGCAGCATCACACAAAAGAATGTAGGCATCAGCATTTTGAAGGTAGGTCTCTAGAAGTGTATCGGGCATATGCACTCCTTGGACATCGTAGAAATAAAATGAAATTGCGCATGGAAAATAATCTTTCCTACTCACTCTAACACCCACTGTGGCGTGGTAGCCAAGTGTGAACACATTTGATACTAAACGCTGAATTAACGCCGTTTTTCCGACACCCGCTTCTCCAAGCACCACAACATTCGCTGCCTTCATACATCCACATTCCAAGCTGCCGATTTAGGATTTCTAAGTAGGATATTACGAGTGATTATATAATTGTTCGCCCACCCAAACTTTTAGATAGTTTCATGGCATTCAACCTTCAATGCGTATCTGTGTGCTTGGCAGCGGTAGTTCTGGGAATGCAACTTATTTGGAAACAGAGAAAACCAAAATCCTTATCGATGCCGGACTTCCCTTTCGAGTGATTGCCTCACGGCTTGCAGAACTTGGAGTTCTGACTAACGAAATTGACGCAATTCTCCTGACCCATGCCCACATTGACCACATAAGAAGCATAGGTACATTCGAGAGAAAATTCGGGACGCCAGTGTTCGCAACAACTAACACACAGAAAGTAGCAGTCAAAAAACTTGGAGAGTATCCATGGAATTTTTGTGAACCCGAAGAAAGATTCAGCGATGTAGAAATTCTGTGGTTTCCAGTTCCCCATGGTGATGAAGGGTCTGCAGGCAAGCCAGTAAATTTTGTTATCAAAGATAGAAACGCAACCTATGCCCACATAACAGACCTTGGCACGTACACAACTGAGATGCTGGAAGTTGTAAAAGGGGCAGATTGCATTCATGTTGAGGCGAACTACGAGGAAAACATTGTGAGAAGAAAATTGCGAGACCCAGCATATGCTGAAGAATGGAACTATTTGGAATGGGTTGCAAGTTCAAAGGGTCATCTTTCTAACACTCAGTGCTCTGAGCTTCTCTCCATGATTGTTACACAAAACACAAAGCATGTATTTCTAGCCCATCTTAGTGAAAACCACGCCGAACCTAGCAAGGATAACAATTCTTTTGTAATTGCAAGGAGAAGAGTGATGCAACACTTGAAGACCTTCAGATTGAAACCAGAACTTCATCGTACTTATCGCCGTGGTGCCACTGAGGGAAAAAAGAGCGATGTGGTGAAAATATAGCTAGGCAATTACTGGTACTATCTTTCCTCCAACAACTATTCCTGTTTCATTACCAACTTCTATGGACACAGTAAACCACATTGTTTCACTTTGAGAGATCACGATGTTTTCTGACGGAATCACGGTAAATGTGGCCCCCTTTCCATTGGTGATAATCTGGATTTTTGAGATTTTCACTGGTACTTCATTTAGATTCTGAATACCAAATGCATTCGTGTAAACAATTCTTGTTCCAGACATAACTGTCCCAAAATCAATTTTCAAATTCCCATCTGTATCGATAACTGCATGTGCTCCTGGCACAAGTTTCACATTCCCTGACACACTTGCATCTGGATTTTCTCTTGCGCTAAAGTATGAAATAGATAACAGGAGCATTCCAATGAGGAGGAAGGTTGAGATTTTCATTTTATCACCCCCAAAACTCAATCTCTCCCTTGAGTTTTAAACTCATCTACCCAATTATCAGAAATGAAAACGAGGAAACACAAAAAAATTGGTGGGAGCACTGGGATTCGAACCCAGATCAACGGGTATCTTCGAGGTTGTTTTCAACCTCTTTTCGGGTCTATGCTCCAGTTACTCATCATTCTGGAGTCAGTATACCCGTATGCTATCATCCCCTAACTGGAGCCCGTTAGGATACCTGGTTACCCCATACTCCCTTGTGATTACTGTGTTCTGAGCTTCATTGCCCTCTTTCTTCTTCGCATCCTTTTTTTCTGCCATTTCCAGCGCATCTGGCCTCTTTTCTTCCATGCTCTTGAACTTCTTTTCATCGTAATACCTCAGTTGCATTTGCAAGTAATGCTGTTGGTATGCCAAATAATAAGTATTATTTAATTCTTTATCATACACCTCGTTGTGATACTATGACAAGGGTCGTCATCACACATGGCGGTGCTGGTGCTGGCAAAGAATATTCAGATGGCACGCAGAAGGCGGCTGAGAAAGGGATGGAGGTTTTGCGAAACAAGGGTAATGCACTGGATGCTGTGGTAGAAGCAATTGTGGTGCTGGAGGATGATGAGCGTTTCAATGCTGGTACTGGTTCTTATGCAAAGCTGAATGGCGAAATTGAAATGGACGCTGCTCTGATGGATTCCAGGATGCAGGCAGGAGGTGTGGCTGCGATAAAGAGGGTAAAGAACCCGATCAGAGTGGCAAGATGCGTGATGGAGACACCCCATGTGCTGCTGGTGGGCGATGGTGCGGTTGAATTTGCGAGAATGAAGGGTTTTCCAGACTACGACCCGATGACAGAAAAGGCAAGGAAGAGATTGGCTGAGGTGAAGGAAAAATTGAAGACAGGTGATTTGCCTCCATGGGCTGAGAAATGGAAGAAATTTGTTTATCCTGGCCTAACAGGCACAGTCGGTGCGGTGGCAATGGATGAAACCGGCTACTTTGCTGCTGGCAGTTCCACAGGAGGGACAAGCATAATGCTACCTGGTAGAGTTGGAGATTCTCCGCAAATTGGTTCTGGGCTTTATGCAGGGAAGCACGGTGCAGTCACAACCACAGGCATTGGTGAAGAAATTATAAAACGAGTGCTTTGCAAGTCCGTGTATGACAAGATTGCAAGAGGCATGGCTCCCCAGAAGGCATGTGAATGGGGCATCTCACTCTTTCCAAATGAAATTTCTGTGGGCATAATTGCGGTCTCAAAGAAAGGTGTGGGTGTGGCAAGCAACAGAGACATGGCACACTGGGTGATTGTTGAGGAGTAGCATGGAAACTAAAATCTACAGGGTCTCTTCGTCAAGGCCAGCAACCTGGAAAATTAAAGAGTGTGCCGAGATTTTAAAGAATGGTGGGCTTGTTGGCTTTCCTACCGAAACCGTTTATGGGCTCGGTGCAAACGCATTCTCAGATGCTGCTGTGAGAAAAATTTTTGAGGTGAAGGGGAGACCTCCAGATAATCCAGTGATTGTTCACATTTCAGACCTTTCCCATCTTGATGGAGTTGTCTCTGAAATGCCAGAAAAGGCATGGAAACTCGCAGAAAAATTCTGGCCTGGACCGCTGACAATGGTGCTTCCAAAGAGCAGGGAAATCCCATATTCTGTCACTGCAAATCTTGACACTGTTGCTGTGAGAATGCCCTCTCATCCTGTGGCTAAAAAACTAATTGAGTTTGCGGGTGCAATTGCTGCACCAAGTGCCAACATTTCAGGAAAGGTGAGCCCCACAAAGGCAGAGCATGTGATTGCAGATTTTTATGGAAAGATTGAGGCAATTATAGACGGAGGAAGCACGAAAATCGGACTTGAATCCACTGTTGTGGGAAATCTAGATGGTGTGCCGATTCTTCTTCGCCCTGGTGGAATAACCCCTGAGATGCTCAGAGAAGTTCTAGGAGAAATAGAAGTGCACCCCGTGGCAAGGGCAGAAATAGAGTTTGAGAAGGCGCTGGCACCTGGCATGAAGTACAGACATTACTCTCCTGCGGCAACAGTGGTGCTTGTAGAAAATTCTGCATCGGAAAAACTCTTTAAGGTGTTTGAAGAAGTGCAGAAAAACAGGAAAACCTGCCTCATTCTCTTTAGAAATAGAAATATTTCTTCTCAGGATGTGTTTGTTGGTTCCCATGGCTCAAAAGAAGAATATGCAAGAAATCTGTTTAGGTTGCTCAGAGATGTGGATAAAAAAGGTTACGAAGTTGTGGTTGTGGAAGGTGTGGATGAGGAAGGAATTGGACTTGCGATTATGAACCGTCTTCGGAAGTGTGCCAGTAAGATTGTAAAGTGATTAGACGCCATAAACCTGTTTCAACGCACGCTGAAGCATCGGATAGGGCATTGCACCCACAAATCTCTCAACTAGCTTCCCATTCTTGAATGCGAGAATTGTAGGGATTCCACTGACTCCAAATTTTTCAGGAGTCACGGGATTTTCATCCACATTCAGCTTTCCAAACACGATTTGGCCAGCATACTCCTTTGCAGCTCTGTGAAATACAGGTGCAAACGCCCTGCAAGGTCCGCACCATGACGCCCAGAAATCCACGATCACATTTGGGTGTTTCTTGATGAAACTGAGAAATTCAGCGTCAGTAAGTTCGATTGGTTCGGATTTTACTGGTTCTTTTGCCTTACTCGTGTTTTCCATCATCTCTGCAATTTTTTTCTGCCTTATCGCCTCAAGTTCATCTTCTTCTGCATGCATTTTTACCACCTTTCCATTTTGTCTATCGGTTTATACATCAATATGCAAAACCGATATATATAGATTGGGAAGGAGGCAATGATGGGCTAAGCACGAACATTTTTCACCGCTAATTAAATATACCATCTCCTTCTCCCATTGTTGAGGTGCTTTACATGATTGAGCCAAACATGAAAGATTATAACAAGGAGTATGCGGCATTCAAATGGCAACTGCCAGAAAAATACAACTTTGGATTTGACGTGATTGAGAAGCGTGCAACCACTGACAGAAATAAGCTGGCTTTGATTACAGTGAACAACGAAGGCACGGATGCCCACAAGCTGACATACTGGGAACTCAACAGAGAGACGAACAAATTTGCGAACTTGCTGTTAAAGATAGGAGCGAAGAAGGGAGAAAAAATTCTCATCATTCTTCCTCAGATACCTGAATGGTATTATGTAGTTATTGGAGCAATAAAGCTTGGGATTATTGTGATTCCCACACCCACCCTATCTACCGCTCATGACCTTGAATACAGAATAACAAAGTCAGAGGCACAGTATGTTGTCACGGATAAAGAAAATGCGCCTAAGATTAAGGAAATCCAGCATAAATGCCCAACTCTCAAGAAAGTGATTGGAATCGGAGTCGCGGAAGAGAACTGGGTCGCTTGGGACAAAGAATACCCAGAACTCTCACCAAATCTTGATAGAAGCAAGGTTGAAGAGACGAAGACAGAAGACCCGATGCTGATTTATTTCACATCGGGCACAGAATCCTATCCGAAGATGGTCCTCCATACCCAGGCCTATGCAATAGGGCATACAGTGACTGCAAAATACTGCCAGGATTTGAAGCCAGAAGACATAATCTGGGTGATTGCAGACACTGGCTGGGCTAAGACCGCCTGGGGCAAGCTCTTTGGCCAGTTTATTGTGGGTGCAACTGTGATGCAGCACAATCACAAAGGCAAGTTTTCAGGTGCAACTGTGCTGAAAATTATTGAGAAGTTTGGACCAACAGTGTTCTGCGCACCTCCAACGGCATTCAGAATGATAATTCTTGAGGACTTGAAAAATTACGATTTAAAGAGTTTGAGACACTGTGTGAGTGCAGGCGAGCCATTGAATCCGGAGGTTATCAAGGTCTGGAAGGATGCCACAGGACTGGACATCTATGACTACTATGGTCAAAGCGAGAGCGTTGCATTGCTCTCAAACTTCCGCTGCATGCCAATAAAGTATGGGTCAATGGGAAAGCCAACACCAGGGCATGTTATAGAGGTTGTAGATGACGATGGCAATATTTTGCCTGTTGGTGAGGAAGGCAACATTGCAGTTAAGGTGAAGCCAGTTCATCCACCTGGCATTTTCAAGGGCTACTGGAAAGACGAGGAAAAAACCCAGTCATGCTTTAGAGGGGATTGGTATTACACTGGCGACAAGGCCTACAAAGACAGTGATGGCTACTTCTGGTTTGTGGGCAGAGCTGATGATGTGATAAAATCTAGCGGATACAGAATTGGTCCGTTTGAGGTTGAAAGTGCCCTCCAGGAGCATCCTGCGGTTGCAGAGTCAGCAGTGATAGGTGTGCCTGATGAAATGCGGGGCCAGATTGTCAAAGCGTTTGTGATTTTGAAGCCAGGCTACGAGCCATCAGAAGCCCTTGTAAAAGAGTTGCAGGAGCATGTGAAAAAGGTCACCGCGCCATATAAGTATCCCAGAGAAATTGAATTTGTGAAAGAACTGCCAAAGACAGTGAGCGGAAAAATAAAAAGGGCTGAGTTGCGAAAAATGGAACTGGCAAAGCGAAAGAAATGATTGTTTTTTTCCTCTTTTTTGCCTCAATTTTTCTTCCTCTCATTTATTCGTTTCTTAAAAAAGCTAATCTGGCTCTCGCTCTAATTCTCGCAAATCTCCTTGTATTTGTGCTTCAGATTTTCTCTGCAAGGTTTATGCCTGAGTGGTATGAGGAAATGGTTTTTGCCCTTGCTTTTCCACAGTATAAACTCTCTCTAACTTGGTTTTATCAGGTCTTCACTCATGCCTTCCTTCATGGAAGTATTTACCACATTCTAGGCAACATGCTTGTGCTCTTTTTTGTTGGGGTGGCTTTTGAGGAACGAGAGGGTTTTAAAAAATTGGGTGTGGTGTATTTTATCGCAATGGTTTTTGCAGTGCTCTTTGATACATTGTTTAATTTTGGAAGATTGAGCTATGCGATCGGTGCCTCTGGTGCCGTGAGCGGCATCCTTGGTGCGATGCTAATAAGACATCCGAAGGCAGAAATTCCAATGTTCCTTGGGCCAATCTTTTTGATGCGTGTAAAGGCATGGATTGCAATTCTCTTCTTTTTCCTGATTGAAACAATGCTGAGCTTCTTTTCGCTCACTGGCATGAGTGATGGAGTTGCCCACCTTGCCCATGTGGGAGGATTTGTTGCGGGTGTTTTTGTGGCGATGTTTTTTTCTGGGACAAAGTGGAAACAGATAAACACAGAGATTATGCCCGACCTTGAAAAACTCGCAGGCCTTGTGGTCAGCGCCGAGCAAAAAAAGGCACTGGAAAATTTGCGAAAGGCGGAAATCCAGGAAGTTGCTGAGGCCTGGCTGCAACATTTTGCAAATCACACAAAGTGCCAGAAATGTGGAAAAACAATGCACTATAGAAAGCCGGATTTTGTTTGTAGTTGTGGGAATACAATGAGGGTGTGGAAATAATTACTCCAACCCCTGTTTCATCTCCTCTTCGAGATATTTTGGATTCAACTCCTCCATGTTGATGTTTCTGGCTAATTCTTCAACGCTATGCTTCTCTCCGATAGACCACAGGGCACGGAGGTATCTTCCAGCATCTTCCTTTTCAAACCATCTCTCACCGTAAAGGTCCTCTAGTTTCTTTCTTAGCATTGGCTCAAAAATCCAGGCACGGAGGTAATCTGCAGAGTAGAAGCCATGGTCAATGTCCGAAAGGAATATCTCTTCCGGATGCGGGAAATGAAGTGCCTTCTCCATCTCCTGCTTATACACTGCTGCCATGCTCTCAATGTCTTTAGCTCTGTGAAGCTGAAGCTCATAGTTAAGTTTCCCAATGTAACGACGAACCAAATAGAGTTTGTACAGCATTTGATACTGTATATATTCCTTGAGTACTTCACCATTTAATTTCTTATCTACGAACAGAGGGTTGGTGAGCAGATATTCAAACAGAAATGCATAGGTCTCTGACACAGAGGATTCGCCAATTTTCTTGTAAACGAAGGGAAGTGTCGGGACCACAAAGGCATAATGCAGTGCATGTCCTGACTCGTGAAACACCGAGAGATAGTCAGATACGCCGCCCTGAGGCATCACCACCATGTAGATTTCAAATGGAGGGTCAACTGCAGATACAAATGCTCTAGGAGATTTCGTGGGACGCTGTTCAAGATCAATTATCACATTTCGTTCCTTGCCATTCAGTTTTGTTATGTCCATACCCATTGCTGCAGTTGCTTCAGCAATCGCATTCATCGTATTTTCCGCAGGAAACCACTTATCAAACTCAGTGCCTGCAAACACAAAGGCAATGTCGTGCTTCTCTAGTTCATCAAGTGAAAGAGAATATTTCTCAAGCCAGCGGTTCATTGCCTCCACATAAATCTTATCCGTGGCAGAGAGAAACGCGTTAAGAAGTTCGCTTAACTGGATAAAATCAACCTGTTTCAATTCTTTGTAAAGTTCGTAATAGTCCTTGTAGCCGAGTTCAACTGCTTTTTCATGCAATGTCTTCATTATTGCAATGTGCAGCGGTTGCATCTCTTTTATTCCTGCCAGCTCCACATTGTATAATTTTTTTCTTCTCACACGATTCTCCTCATTTTGAATTTTTGTATCAAGAAATCTGAATGGGTATTTCTCACCGTCTGCCTCCACCTCCAGTGTTGCCTCTTTTGTGAGCAATACATCCCTCTGGACTTTGACTGCATTTTCTAGATAATTTTCACATGCGAACATGTAGAGACGTCTAGCACGTTCCTTCTCCTCGCCGATGTAATTCTGGGAGGCATTCTTGAATGTGCGAACTCTCTGCTCTGAAAACAACGGCGCATATCTTTCATAAATCTGAGCTGTGTTCACCACACTTCTTAGTCCTGCAGCATTCAAGTAAACTTCCATTTCAACCTCGTATGTAAACCTTCTGGCAAGTTCTTCGTAGTCTTCAAACATGGTTGAGAGGTAAGGCCAGCAGGTTTATGAGGTTTTCTAAACCTGAGAATGTGCGTTATTTTTAGATTGTTTCAAAAAATTCTCAATTCGTTCTAGCATTCGTTTAGCAGCAATTTTCTCGTAATATTTTTTTGCTTCACTTAAAATTTCTATTGCTTCTAAATTTCTACCTTGTAATAAATACACCTCTCCCAGATAGACTCTGTTAGAATTGACATTTTGAGGCATTGTCAGATTTGCAAAGATTCCTATAGCTCGCTTAAAATACTCTTCCGCTTTATCAAAATCTCCCGAAAATTTGTAAATCGTTCCATAGGTACTTTCAACTTGGCCTTCCAGTTCACCGCTCCCCGTCTGAATGGCAACCTCTCTTGCTTTTTTTGCTGTTTTCATTGCCTCCTCAATCTTTCCCTTTGCTGCAAGGGCTTCCGCAAGGTAACAGAATCCAAGGGCAAGCATATCTTTGTTTTTTGTCTTTTCTGCAAGTTCTATAGTTCTATACAAATACTCAAGTGCGCCATCATATTTCTTCTCATCTGCATAAATCCATGCAATGTTAGAGCATGCAATGGACATTGACTCAAGGTCTCCAATTTTCATTGCAATTTGGAAATACTTGTTGTAAAAATCCATTGCTTTTTCCATTTCTCCCTTTATCAAATAAATCCCACCAATATTATTGTAAAGGGTTCCAACACCCCTAACATCTCCAATTTCCTCGTAAATTTTCTTTGACTGGATGTAATATTCGAGAGATGCATCGATATCGCCAAGATAGTCTACAGCAATCGCTAGGTTGTTGTATGTCCCCGCTATCAATTCCTTTTCACCATATTTCTTTCGAATCTCAAGCGCTTTTTCCAGATAGGCCTTCGCTTTTTCAAGATCTGACTTGAAAATGAGTGCAGTTCCAAATCTGTGATACACATCACCTAATAGTTTTTCATCGTTTAATTCCTGGGCGATCACAGTGGCCTTTTCATAATTCAGAACTGCCTCAACATAACTTCCCATTCTCTCATAGACCCAGCCTACACTTAGGAGGGATTTCACAAGGAGCTTCTTGTCTTCTAGTGTTTCTACAAGTTTCTGCACTTCATTTGCAATTTCCATTGCTTTGTCTGCATTTCCCTTTCCGAGATGTGGTTCACAGAGCAGCATTTTTACCTCAGCCACTCCGTTGCTGTCGTTCGCAAATCCCACTGCTTCTTCAAATGCAATAACCGCATCATCAAATTTTGAAAGGAGTGTATAAGCTTTACCCAGGGTCACTAGCAGTTGGTATCTCAACCCCTTCCAGGCATCTGCATTATCAATTTTTTTAACGCAGTCATCAGCGATTTTCGCATAATTTATGCATTCTTCAAGTGTATACTGCTTGAAACTATATTCTGCTGCAGCATAATAATATTTGGCGGCTCTATCAAAAACACCTGCTTCCATGTAATGACGCCCAATTTCAGGAGAAATTTTAGGAGAGCTACCGTATCTACTCTCAAGAAGTTCCGCAGTTCTTTTGTGGAGCAACCTTTTCCTAGGTGTAGAGATTTCCGAATAAACAACTTCGTACATCAGGTTTTGGGAAAATCTATATTTTTCTTCTCCACCTGGTTCTTCTCTCAAAAAATCTTCAATGATTAATTTCTCAAGGGTTTCAAGAAGTGCCTCGTTTTTTACATCCGACAATCTTTCCAAGAGAGAATATTCAAACACCCTTCCTATGACTGCAGCGGTTTTTAAAACCTTTTGGGCTTCTTCTCCCAGTTTCATTATACGAAATGAGACCATGCTTCTGACCGTCTCAGGTATCTCGGACTGAGTAATTGGTGCTTTAAAATCATGTTTTTCTGGATCGAAAAGGTTCTGTTCCACGATTACCTTGCAGAGTTCCTCTGCGTAAAGCGGGTTTCCTCCACATCTGTCGTAAACCTCAGCAAGGCATCGCTCCGAAATTTTCCATGTGCCAAGCATATCCGTCAAAATCTTGCCCACTGCATCTATCGGAAGAGGTCCCAGATGTATTAGAGTGCAATTTCTCTCGATGTTGATATTCTGAACGGTTTTCATTGTCTCGTTTTGCTCACCATGTGCATCCAGAAAGGCGCACAGACAAACTAACCGCATTTCAGAAATGCACCTTGATAGATAATGAAGAAAACTCAAAGTGCCTGTGTCTGCCCATTGCAAATCGTCTAGCAGTAGAACTGCAGGATTTTTACTCGTTATTTCCTCAATCCTACGAAGATATTTCTCAAGAATGCGTGTTTTTCCAGATGCATACTCATTTTCTGATACCTGAGGCAAGCCAAGTGTTGCTGGAGTTAAGCCAAGTGGGATGACCTCTGTCTCTTCACCCCCAACCCTAGCTCTCAGTGCATCTTCAAGAGGAAGATATGGCACTGCATTTTCACCTATGCATGCACTGGCAAATACATTTATGCCCTTTTCTCTGGCTACATTAGAAATCTCCTCAAGAAACCTTGTTTTTCCGATGCCAGCTTCACCAGTGATAAAAAACATTCTCCCCTTTCCCTGTCTCGCCTGTTCAATGGCCACAGAAACCTGGGTGAGTTCCCTTTCCCTCCCCACAAATCTGGGTTTCATATGTAGATAATATCCTTCACAGTAAAAAATCTTCGCACACATAACCTTTATTATCGAGTTATACTTCATTGTACTGATGCAGCTTCCTCCAAACAAGCTTGAAAAAATTGTTGAAGAGTTCAGAGAACACCTGGCAGGAGACAAGAGAAGCAAATACACTGTCAAACAATACTCGCATTTCCTCCTCCACTTTCTCAAATTTGTAGACAAGGAGCCAGAAAAAATTACTGCAGAAGATATAGAACGGTTCAAACAATACCTGGCAATTGAAAAACAGTATGCAAAAAATTCAATTTACATAGCTATTAAGGCAATCCAGGCCTTCCTAAAATCCAAAGGCATCAAAATTGAGGAAATTTCTGCACCTAAACGTTCACTGCAACTACCAAAATACCTTAACGAAGAAGAAACCCATGCACTGATTGAAAGTGCTAAAGAAGATTTGAGGGATTATGCAATTCTTAGGACCCTTGCCTACACCGGCTTACGTGTGGGCGAACTCTGCAATCTTGAGATAGAGGACATAGATTTTGCAGAAGGAATAATACATGTGAGAAGCGGGAAAGGTGATAAAGATAGAATCGTAGTTCTGGAGGAGGGAACTGCCCAGGCACTCAAAAACTATCTTGCAGTGCGTTATAGAATGGAGACGAAAACCACCAAGGTCTTTATATCCAGAAAGAATCATCCAATTTCACCGCTTTCAGTGGAGCGACTCGTAAAAAAGTATGGGAAAAAAGCTGGAATTTTGAAAAAAGTTACTCCACATGTGCTTCGTCATACGCTGGCCACAACACTGCTTAACCATGGTGCAGACATAAGATTCATCCAGACGCTTCTAGGGCATGCAAGTGTAAGCACCACCCAGATTTATACACACTTAGACAATGAAAATTTGAAGAAAATGTATCAGAGGACTAAACCAACCTATTAAACCTTCTTTTTTATCTTTACCACCGTGGAATTGTAGGCGCTACCTCCTCCTAGGTCTGCCTTTTCATCCGTGGTAAGAAGATTTACGCTCTTATCAAAGTAGAACAAAACAGTCCCTGCAGGGATTGCCTCCCAGATCTCCACCATTCTCTCGAGTTTCCCATTAGGACTTTCAAGAACTACACAATCCCCATTTGAGACCTCTAGCTTATCCGCATCTTCAGGATTCAAATATACCGTATTTATCGATTCCGGTTCTGCATGGGTGAACTGAGTATGAATTGTGTTTCTGTTGAGAGGAGTAAGAAGCCAAAAATCCTCGTTTCTCTCGTAAATTGGAAGTGGAACTTTCGGTGCACCAGTTCTCCATGCATTTGTTGAGGCAATCTCAATCTTGCCTGTTTTTGTAGGAAAGCCAGTGATTGCAGGGTTCATTTCCAAGATGATATATCCCTCCTTTACAAACTCACTCCTTGCTTTCTCAGGCAAAAATTCAAGAACTGATGCCATGAGTTGCTCGTCATTCTCCAGAAGCTCCGGGTCCTGAAAATTCATTGCTTTGGCAAGCTCTCTTGCAAGTTCTAAATTCGAGAGGGGCTCTCCATCTGGCTCCACAACCTTATTTTGTTTCGCTACTGAGGGAAAGAAATAGCTGAAAACAACGTCATCAAATTCAAACATTGATTTTGCGGGCAGAAGAAGGTCCGCATACATCGCGGTTTCTGTAAGGAAAAGGTCGTGGACTACTGTGAACAAATCCTCTCTCTCGAATCCCTTCTGCACAAGTTTCTGGTTTGGTAGAGTGGCACAGGGGTTTGAGTTGTAAACAAAAATCATTTTTATAGGTGGATTTAGCCGAGAATTTGCAAGTAGCTTTCCAATTTCGACCATGTTAAACTTCCGCTCCTCCACCTTTCTTAGATGCTTTCCTGTGAACTTCGTAATGTCTACAGGTGGTGTGGTGTTGCTATAAATGATGCCCCCATTACCTGCAATACTTCCTGTAAGAACAGGTAGCATTGAAATTGTCCTTACCGCATTTCCTCCAAGCGCCCTGCGTTGCATTCCATAACCAATTATGAATATCTGAGGTTTGAGTGTTGCAAGTAAACCTGCAAAATCACTCAATTTTTCTAACGATATCCCAGTAATTTTCTCTACATTCTCTAAATTGACCGTTTCCGCCACTGCCTTCAATTCTTCAAACCCTACTGTAAGATTGTTGATAAAGTCATAATCCAATACCTGGCTCTTTATCATAATTTTTATGAGCGCGTAAGCGAGAAACGCATCTGTACCTGGCTTAATTTGAAAATAAATATCTGCATTTTCTGCAAGTTTGTTTCTGATGGGATCAATTACCGTAACAATTGCCCCTTTCCCCCTTGCCTTTAGGACCTTGTTGTATGCATGAAGTGAAGTGTTGTATAAATTTGCACCCCAGACCACAATTAGCTTTGCATTTTCAATCTGCAATGGAGATACTCCACAAGTGGTCCCAAAATGCAGTTGGAGACCTGCAGCACCAGCCACATCACAGAGCGTGTGGTCCAGAAAAGAGGCATTGATCTTATTGAAGAACCTATAAGGAAAATACCTATTAAGAAAACCCATGTGCCCAGCATAATCGTAAACCAGGATTGAAAGCGGTGAGAATTCAGCCGAAATTGATTCTATATTTTCTCTAATCATTTTCAGGGCTTCGCTCCAACTACATCTCTCAAATTTTCCCTCTCCCTTTTTACCCGTGCGTTTCATAGGATAAAGAATCCGTTTTTCGGAATACTGGTATTTGGGGTAGGAATACGCCTTTGGACATAGAAATCCCTTGGTAAAGGGATGGGTCTTTAGGCCTGAAACTTTCTTTATTTTCCCGTCTTCTAAGTGAACCTCCATCAAACAGCTGTCATAGCAGTCCCTGGCACAAACTGTTCTTAGTGGCATTTGATATGCAGATTGCAACCACAAATAAAAACTTTGTTAATCTACCTTCTCAATCTTCTCCAGAATGTCTTTTTTCCACACGAATTTAAGCCGTTGCCTTCCCTTCCAGACACCCTTTTCAAGAATTGCTCCAACAATCAGAGGCAGTGCTACAGTGGTTTCCACATAGGCAGTTGCCTTCGTTGCCTTCTTAGAAATTTTACCCCAGGATTGTGCCTCATGCAGAGTGCTTCCACTCAAACCACCGTCTATTGGTGTTGCTGTTGTTATCTGGAAGGCATAGGTGTGACCCTGAATCTTTGGATTGAACACATAGCTCGCCATAACTTCTGCATCGTTTATCCAGTTCTTAGGCACACCACCGCCAATATAAATCACACCCGTCTTTTTGGATTTCAGGATTATCTGGGTGAGTTCGTAGTTATCCCTTATTGAGTGGATGTAAGCATGGGGTTTGCCTCTGTGCTTATGGTAGTAAATGGTAAGCCCTATGCCTATTGAGGAATCATTTATTGCCGGGGAGAAAACAGGGACGCCGTATTTTCTGGCATTGTAAAGAATTGAATTCTCATCCTCAATTTCTCCTGCCAGAAATTCAAGAAATTCCCTGCTGGAGTAGTCCCTTGGTTCAAGCCGCTCCGTAATTTTCCCAATGTATCTGTCTGTTTCTTCAAATTTAAGTTCATCCACAAGGGTGTCATAAATTCTGTCAATGTAAAAGTCCCGCAGTTTCGTATCATCCATATCTGGAGAGCCAACATAGTGTTTGTGGCCCCTTGCTTGATAAATATCTTGATAGAGGATTGCACCTGTGGAAACCACAACATCCACAATACCGTATTTTATCATGTCTGCAATTACCTTTCTCATACCTCCTGCAATCAACGCACCACTTAACCCCATTATAACAGTTGGTCTATCTTTATCAAGAAGCATGTTTTCATAAACTTCCATGCATTTGCCAATGTTCCTTGCCTGAATTGATGCATTTTTGTATGCCTCCACCAGCTCAAGCACTGTCTTACTTTTTTCAAGGTCAATCATTTCCACTGGCTTGCTGAGAATTCGTTTCCTCAGTTTCTTGTCCATCATGCTATCACCAGCACCGAGATTTTCTCATTCTATTTTAAACTTCCCAAAAAATTTATTACCCCACCAAATATCTCTTGCTCTGTGGGACCATGAGGATAGGCGTTCTAACAGGTGGCGGAGATTGCCCTGGGTTAAACCCGGCAATCAGAGGTGTGGTGTTCAAAGCAGCGGAGTATGGCGACGAAGTGATTGGAATCAAGAAGGGCTGGCTTGGAATGGTTGAAGGGCTTTCAGCCCCCCTGAAATTGGAAGATGTGGATGAAATTATGGGAAAAGGAGGAACAATACTTGGGAGCACGAGAACCAATCCGTTCAAAAAAGAGGAAGATAAGAAAAAGATGCTGGACAACATAAAAAAGATGAGACTTGAAGCACTTGTGGCAATTGGTGGCGACGACACACTTACTGCTGCAATGAAACTCACGAAAGAGGGTTTTCCAGTTGTAGGAGTACCCAAGACAATGGATAACGACATTTCCGAGACGGACTACACATTTGGGTTCGATACATCAGTAAGCATTGCTGTTGACGCACTGGAAAAGCTGAGGGATACTGCAAAGTCACACTGCCGGGTTATGGTGCTTGAGGTCATGGGGAGACATGCTGGCTGGGTTGCACTTTTCACCGGGCTTGCTGGAGGGGCCGACTACATTTTGATTCCTGAAGAAAAAGTGGACCTTGAGAAAATGTACCAGGTGCTGAAAACAGTGTATGCAAGAAAGGGCTATGGACTCGTTGTGGTCTCTGAAGGTATTGAAATCCCAGGCATGAAAGGGGCAGAGGCAAAGGCAGATGGATTTGGACATGAGCTTTTGAAAGAAAAAGGTGTGGGGTCTTATATCGCTTCCCAAATTGAGAAAAACACGGGCTTTGAGACGAGGTATGCAGTTATTGGACATATCCAGCGTGGTGGTCCCCCAACTGTGTTTGACAGAATGCTGGCACTTCGACTCGGCGTGAAAGCGGTAGAGATGTTACACGAAGGAAAAGCAGGGATGATGGCGTCGTTGAGAGGCAATCAGATTGTGGAAGTTAAACTTGAAGATGCAGTGGCAAAAAACAAGAAGGTAAGCGAGGAGTGGGTAAAACTAACAAAGGTGTTTTACAGGTAAAGGCAGAGCATGCTTGTAAAAATAGAAAATGAGACGAAAGAAATAACCTCTGTGTGGATGGAAAATTCGGAGATTGTAATGATTGACCAGCGTCATCTGCCAGAGAAACTTGAGTGGTTTAGAGCGCAGAATACAGAGGAACTCTGTTTTGCTATAAAAGAGATGGTGGTGAGAGGTGCACCTGCGATAGGTGTTGCTGCAGCATTTGGAGTCGCTCAAGCAAAAATGCAGGGGAGGAACCTGAGGGAAGTGGCAGAAAAAATCAAGAGCCAGAGACCTACAGCGCATGACCTTTTTTATGCTGTTGATTTTTGTGTAGCGGAAATAGAGCGTGGGAAGGAGCCAGCAAAGGTGGCTGCTGAATACTGCAACCAGATTGTTGAGGAATGCAGAAAGATTGGAGAGGTTGGTGAAAAACTGATTTTTGAGGGTGCAAAGGTGCTTACGCATTGCAATGCCGGTGCTCTTGCTACCATAGATTGGGGCACAGCACTTGCCCCCTTGAGAATGGCTAAGCGGAAGGGAAAAAATTTTTTCGTGTTTGTGGACGAAACGAGGCCGAGATTGCAGGGAGCAAAGCTGACTGCCTGGGAGCTTGAAAATGAAGGAATTGAGCATGCTGTGATTGCTGACAATGCTGCTGGCTACTACATGGCAAAAGGAGAGGTTGACCTTGTCCTGACTGGTGCAGATAGAATCACAGCAAACGGGGATTTTGCAAACAAGATAGGCACCTACGAAAAGGCAGTTGTAGCCAAAGAGAATGGTATCCCATTTTATGTAGCTGCACCGCTGAGCACTTTTGATTTCAATCTTAAAACAGGAAGCCAGATTAAGGTGGAGATGCGGAGCGAGGAAGAAGTGCATTTTGTAGGCAAGACAAGAATAACGCCAGAAAATAGCAAGGCACTCAATCCTGCATTTGATGTCACACCCTCAAGGTATGTAACTGGATTTATTACCGCATTTGGAATATTCAAACCATCTCAAATTTTTGCGTTGAAAGAGAAGTGGAGGAGAAGATGATGGATAAGATTCTTCTCGGAGAGATGACGAGAGAGGAAGCGAGAGAAAAATTTAATCCAAAAACCGTTTTTCTGTTGCCAGTGGGAAGTGTTGAGCAGCATGGGCCTCATCTCCCTCTAGATACAGATGCTTTTGATGCAAACTATCTTTGTGTTGAGGCAGCAAAGCGCTGCAAGAAACCAAAGCCCATTGTGCTCCCACCAATTTATTATGGTGTTTCTCTCCATCATATGCACTATAAAGGTACGATAACGGTACAGCCAGAAACACTAATTGCTGTTGTTGTGGATGTCTGCACTTCTCTTGTGAGGCATGGTGCGAAAAAAATTGTGGTGGTTAATGGCCATGGTGGAAATGCCCACGCACTCTGCTGTGCACTCCAGAAACTGAGCTACCAGTTTGAGGATGTTTTATTTGTGCTGGACAATGGAGGGCTTGCAGAGATAACAAGGAAGAGGTTGTTTAAAGGCAGAAACGATGTGCATGCTGGCGAATACGAAACCTCCACCTCGCTTTACAATCGCAAAGCCCTTGTGCAACTTGAAAAAGCAAAGGAGGGAAAGATAAAATTCCCCTCGAGATTCCTCGAGTTCGGTGCTTCCGAGAAAGCCATTTATTTCCCGTTTATGGATGCGGTCTCGAGCAATGGGGTGCTGGGCAATCCAGAGAAGGCAAGCAAAGAGAAAGGGAAAGAGATGTGGGAGGCAATGATTGGAGGGCTGGTGAATTTAATTGAGGAGCTTAATCGCTTACAGTAACAAAACTCTCTTATAAGCCCACTCTATCCTCCTGACAGATGCATCGCAACATTGAACATTTGAAACTCATTGCGTTCGCGGACATCCTTATAATAGTCACAATTCTCTCAGTTTACTTCAAATTCCTGACACCAGAAAATCCAGTGATGGGCATTACTTTTATTCTCTTTTTTACAATGCTTGCAAGTGTTGTGATTTTCTGGCAGCATAGAATACCCATTCTTCTTTTAACAATAGGCATCATGTTTTTCCTGAACATATTGAGTATTGATGCATTCATAAGGTATGCAAGATTTGATGTGATTGCTTTTTTGCTGGGAATGATGATTGTGGTTGCATTCCTTGAGGACAGGGGCTTCTTTGAAGTTCTGCTTTCACTTTTCTTGAGCAAGTTTGGAAAAAATGCGAAGTTGTTTTTTGCTGGGCTGCTCATCATGTCCGCCTGCTTTGCAGCAATCGTGGATGAAGTTACCTCTGTTCTTTTTATGACCACGATGGTTCTGAAAGTGACAAAAAAATATAATGTCTCTCCTGTACCATACATTCTATCGGTAGTGTTTGCAACAAATGTGGGAAGCACATTCACACTTATCGGTAACCCAGTGGGTGTGCTGATTGCATTTGAGGGAAAGCTCAGCTTCATTGACTTCCTGATGTGGGCGCTCCCGACAGGATTGCTTGTTCTCTTCTTCACAATCGGATTGTTGATGCTGTATTATCGGAAGGAAATTCATGAGATGGATAGAAAGATGCGACAGGACTACCAGATAAGTAGGAAGCTTACCAAAGCAAAGGACTTCTACAAGAAATTTCTCACGCATAGAGAGATGTGGGTGCCTTTAGCTGTATTTCTCCTCACAATTCTTGGCTTGATGCTCCATCATCCACTTGAGGAAATCCTCCACCTCCAGCCAAACTCACTACTTCTAGGCGTGCCAATATTCGCTGCTGCAATTTCCCTTGCCTATGGAAGAGGAAACTCAATAGAAGTCATTGAAAAAAGAATTGAGTGGCCCACGCTCGTGTTCTTCATCTTCTTCTTTGCATCTGTTGGCGCACTTGAGTATGCAAATATCACAACCAGAATTGGCGAAGCAATAACAAATGTAACAGGGGGCGACATGACCCTGAATATTGCAATATTTATCTGGCTCTCTGGCATAATCTCTGCGTTCATGGCGAATGTGCTTGCAGTTGCCACTCTAGCAAGTGTGGTGAGCACACTTCCTTTCAACACATTTCCACTGTGGTGGGCAATTCTGTTTGGTTCGTGTTACATGGGCAACCTCACAATCATTGGCAGCTCTGCAAATGTGATTGCTGTGGATAAGGTGCAGAAGGAGAGAAATCTGACAATTACATTCTGGCAGTGGTTAAAGCCAGGTATTATCGTAGCAGTTCTCCAGACACTCCTTGCAATGCTGCTTACGATTTTGTTCCATGTGTATCTCTTCCCAAGATAATTCCGTTAGTAATATATAGGAAAAGAACCATATTCCCTCATGAACTCTAAATGGAGAATCTTTGTTGGTTTGGTGCTCTCTGCAGTGCTTTTACCGCTCTACCCATCTACTGTAGGAAGCGATTCCATCTTTGCGTCAGCAAGCTACGAACCCAGCAATATACTATTTTTCACTGAGAATGGCCAGAATGTGAAAGTATGGATAGAGGAAGGGAGAATAAAGTATCAGATTGGTGATGAAGGAGTCAACTATAAATTT
The DNA here is from genome assembly GCA_038874435.1 of Thermoplasmata archaeon. NCBI lineage: Archaea > Methanobacteriati > Thermoplasmatota > Thermoplasmata > Thermoplasmata archaeon. The sequence continues at coordinate 81,142 of JAVZCK010000001.1, read as the reverse complement.
GGAGAACATGCCTCCTCTCTTCTCCCAGTTCATCTACCTGGCAAGTTTGGTTTTGTATGGGAAGATGCAACCAGCAGAAGTATCAAGTCCTACATTACTTGGTTCGAAGGCAAAAGATTTGGAAAACCGGTGTGGTTAGGATATTCCAGACCTGCGGTGCTTTCTGCAGACGGCAACATAATCGCAGCTACCATTGGAAACCTCGGTGAGGTATGGCTCACAGTATTTCCAGACGAAAGTCAACCTACAATGTTTCCACTTGGAATTCAGGGAAGAAATGTTTCTCTTGCTTACTACAACGGAATTTTTTATGCTGCTGTGAGCGGTAAAAACGAGATGGGAAAGGGTGTCCACATTTACCAGAGCAAGGAGACAAAATTCTGGGAGGAGATAAGATTCTGGGAAACAGAGTTTCTACCAACAAACCTTTCCTTCAGGGTAGACTACGGGCTATGGCTGAGCTGGATTGAGGACAAAGGTGACCATATTTTAAACGCCAATGGGAGAATTGACAGTGGCGAAATCACTCTCAAACCTGCAAACAAGCCCGAGGACCCGAAAAATGAGAAGCCAGTACCTCCTTTACCTCTGCCAATGAAAAACTGGACGCTTGTCGTGTTTCTCGATGGAGACAACAACCTTGCAAGTTATGGTAGCGATGATGTGAACGAAATGGAAACTGTGGGGTCGCAGGATTGGTTGAATATTGTGGTGCTTTTTGATGGTGCTAGTAATGGTGACTCATGTTTGTATTACATAGAGCAGGACAGCAATACTGGCACAATCACATCTCCCACTATCCCTTTGAACCAGGTAAATTCCTCATGGGGAAATGAGCTCAACATGGGAGCTGTCAACACAGTTGTGGACTTTGCAAAATTCGTGTTTACAAATTTCCCTGCAAAATATACATTATTTGATTTCTGGAACCATGGTGGTTCATGGACAGGGCAGTGCTGGGACGACACAAACGGGGACAATCAGGAGATGTCTGAGTTCCGTCAGGAACTTGAGATGCTCAGAAATCTTACGGGTAGGAAAGTGCTCTGGGATATCTGGACAGGAGATGAGTGTTTAATGGCTTCCGAAGCTGTTGCATACCAGGCAAAGGCGTTCACAAACTACACTATAAACTCTGAAGATAGCATCGGGGGTGATGGCTGGCCCTATGACAAGACATTTAAGTGGCTGAAGGACTATCCAAATATGACAGTGGAAGAATTTGCCTATCATGCCTGGGACGAATATGTGAGAGAGTATGCAACATCTCAGCTGGATACATTGAGCGTTTTAAACAACACCCTGTTTGATTATGAAGTAGTGCCTCTTGCAAACAATTTAGCCCAGAAGTTGAGACACCGTGCTGGCGATTTCAAGAGCCAGATAGATTATGCAAGGAGCAATGCCCAGGGATTCCAGGCGAGTGTTGGCTATGGTTTTGACAGGGACTTCTACCATTTTGTGGACTTACTCATTGGACAGATTCCCCAATCAAGCGACCCGGAGATTTACGCTGCAGCCGTTGCTCTGAAGAATGCCCTTACACCAAACCCATCAAAAGCGGTTATGTGGGAAGGCCACAATTCCTACGCTCCAAATGCCCATGGGCTGAAGTGTTACATCAGCACATCTTATAGCAGTGAGTTTGATACGCTGATGTACCCGAGAGAAACCTCCTGGGATGAGTTTTTGAAAGCGTTCATTGCTGGTACAAATGTGCCAAATGTAGAACCGCATGTGAGCATTACCTCACCGACGGAAGGCAGTGTTGTCTATCAAACTGGAGTAGTTAGTGTAACAGGCACCGCAGACGATAACGGAGATAGTGGTACGGTCCAGTATGTGCAGGTAAAGGTCGATAGAGAGGACTGGCAGAATGCAACAGGCACCACATCCTGGAGCTATTCGCTTGACGCAAGTAAACTTGAGCCAGGAGTTCATAGAATTTTTGCAAGGAGTTATGATGGAAAGGACTACTCTTTGTTTGCTTCCGTAAATGTGACTGTAACCACAAACACGAATCTCCCAGACCTTACAGTAACTTCAATTTCCGTCTCCAATGCCAGCCCGACTGAAGGGCAGATTATCACGATTAACGCCACAATCGCAAATGTAGGTGTAAACTGGAGTGCAACCAATGTGGATGTAGGATTTTATGTGAACTCACTCACAGGAACTCCATTTTCAGTGGTGAATGTGGGTGATATTGCTGCAGGAAACAGCAAAACTGCCACCACAACATTTGACACTACTGGTTATGCAGGCATAAACACAATCTATGTGGTTGCAGACCCATTCTATGCAATTCCCGAACTCACTGATTTTAACAACACAGGAAACATCAGTGTAACGGTGCTGGGCTACAACTTTGAACTTACCTGTGCCCAAAACACGAGTTTTGTGGCTGCAGGCGGCTCACACATCTATCCAATTACTGTAAAAAACACTGGTACAATCACTGATACAATTCAGTTAACAATAAACAATCCGACAAACTGGAGTGCAAATTTCAACGACAATAAGTTAATTGCAACAACATCAAAACTGAGAACTGTAAACGGGTACCACACCTACGCAGAGATTACCTCAATTCTTCAGGGAATTGCTGCAAATTATTCCTCAATTGCAAAGCTGTGGAGCATAGGCACGACCTGGGAAGGCAGGAACATTTGGTGTCTTAAGATTTCTGACAATGTAAATGTGAATGAAACCGATGAGCCAGACATTGCATTCTATGGTTTGCACCATGCCAGAGAGTGGATTTCTGCAGAGGTTCCGCTCTACCTTGCCCAGTATCTTGTGGATAACTATAACATTGATCCGAGGTCTACATACCTCGTAAACAACAGGGAGATTTATATTATCCCAGTTGTTAACCCTGATGGATTGGAATATTGCCAGGCAGGACATGACTGGAGAAAAAACAGGCGAAATAATGGAGATGGAACTTACGGAGTTGACCTCAACCGCAATTACAATGGCTCGCAAAATGGAGACCCAAATGGTGCCTGGGGTGGTGCTGGCTCTAGCCACACAACTTCAAGTGAGACCTATTGCGGCCCATCTGCATTTTCAGAGCCAGAGACACAGGCAGTAAGGGACTTTGTAACAAGTTTGCACAACCAGAACAACCAGCTTGCAATCTCAATTTCCTATCATAGCTACGGAGAGATTGTTTACTATCCCTGGGGTTACGCCTACTCCCCGGAGCATGGTGGTAGCCCCGTATTAACAACACCTGATGTAACCTACCAGAAAAAGATTGCCCAGGAGATTGCATCAAGAATTACATCTCAATCTGGCAGTGGGACCTATGATCCAATGCAGAGCGGAGACTCCTATCTAACCACAGGAGATACTGATGACTGGACCTATGGGTATTCAAAGTATGTCTGGGGCAAGCCCACATTCCCATTCACAATAGAACTTGGCACAAGTTTCCAGCCACCTGCCTCTGCCATAACTCAAATTTGCCAGGCAAATCTTGAAGGTGCACTTTATGCTATCGAGAGAGCAAGTGACCTATACTATGAAGCTCCAACAATCCATCACACGCCACTCCAGAACACATCGGACACTCACAACGGTTACACAGTGAACTCTTCAATAACCTCAAATCTCACGCTCACCTCTGTCAAACTTTACTGGAAGACAACTGGCAATTTCAATGAAATCCAGATGAGCACAACGGATGGTAAGAACTACACTGGAACCATACCTGCACAGCCCGTGGGAACAACGATTTACTATTACATAGAAGCGAAGAATGCAAACACAACAGCCACACTACCCCAGTATGCCCCAGAACAACTCTACTGGTTCAAAGTGCAGAATGAGACCCTCACATACAATGTAACTCTCTTGCCAAATGAGAGCAGAATTGTAAATCTCACAGTAACAGCACCTACAAGTGCACAGCCATTAGAAATGGCTAACATCACCGTAGTGGGAACTTCTCAAGGCAACAATTTAAGGGTGAGAACTGTGCTCACACAAACCCAGGTAAAACCTACGCTTCTCCTTGTGGACGACACATCTGGAAGCTACCTGAGTTATTACACTACAATACTTAATTCTCTTGGGATTACATACGATACTGCCACTTCCGCAAATGCAATTTCAATCCTTACAAACTATCAGACCGTGCTTTGGATTTGCAAGGGTATGACTACGCTCGATAGTAGTGAAAAAACTGCACTTGCCTCTTTCCTAGATGCTGGGGGACGGTTATTCATAAGTGGCGAGGACATTGGGTATGATATTGCCAGTGATTCAGACCAATTCTACCGGAACTATCTACATGCCTCCTACATCTCAGACAATGCAGCCATAGCATATCTTGATGGAATCTCGGGAGACCCTGTTTCAGATGGGTTTACAAACATTGCAATCTATGGAAACTATCCAGATGTGATTGCATCTGCAGATGCCAGTGCAACTATTTCCTTCTATTATCACGGCTCTACCAAAGGTGCAGCACTCCGTGTTGATACTGGCGTTTACAAGGTGTACTATCTTGGTTGCGAGTATTTTGAAGGTAGTGACACGCCCACAAACAAGAATGAGATAATGCGAAGAATTCTTACATGGTTGAATGTTCAGCATGACATAGGAATTGATGACCTCTCTCCTCAGAATGGAAGTATCCAGCCATTAGGTGTTGGTGAAATTTCTGCAGTGGTACGAAACTATGGTGCCCAAACCTGTGGAAGCAGTTTACTCTCATTTGCCATCTATTCCTATAACGCTACAAGGACTGAACTTCTCAATGAGACATTTGAGAGTGGTACCACCAGCTGGACACTCCAATCACCCTGGGGACTTACCACAACTGCCCACACAGGCACCTATGCGCTCACAGATTCACCATCTGGTAACTACCAGAACAGCATTAACATCTCAGCCACTTACAACAACTTCATTTCAATTCCTGCAGATGCCCAAATCGTAAATTTCAGTTTCTGGCACAAGTATTATCTTGAGAACAACTATGACTATGGATATGTGGAATTAAGCACAGATGGAAGCACCTGGCAACAGCTTGGAAAATACACTGGAAATCTAACAAGCTGGACAATGGCATCTTTCGATTTATCCAGCTATGCAGGGCAGAACATAAAGCTCAGGTTCAGAATCACCTCTGATTACTACATCACCTACGACGGCTGGTACATTGACGACATCTCAATTGTGGCAATTTCCTTGAACTCTGAAACTTACCTTGAGACAAGGAACTTCACATTGCCTAGTATCACCTATGGCTCCTCAGTTACACAGGGCTTCACAATGCCTTTCACCGCCTCAGCTTACAAGGTGGTGGCTACTGTCTCCACATGCACAGATGAATTGCCATCTAACAACCAGAGGACCACAATCTTTTTCGTGGAAGCAAGTCAATTTACAGTGCAGCTGAAGAAGGGACTTAACTTTATCACACTGCCTGTCTCAGGCGAGAAAAGTATCACAGAGGTGCTTGGCCAGATCAACGGCAAATACAATATTGTGTGGTACTTCTCACCAGGAACCAACAAATGGCTCAAGTATGTACCCTGGCAATCTGCAAACACACTCACGACAATAAACTCAACGATGGCAATTGCAATTAATGCCACAATTAATTGTGCCATCACCCTCTCAGAATTCCAGATTACTGGGAACACAACACTTTATTTGAAGCAGGGCTGGAACATGGTGGGCATCAACCTCAACAAGAGCATCACAGCAGGACAGTTTCTTGCCCTCCTACCCTCTGGCTCGACAATTGAAACTTTTGATGCTGGTATGCCTTACACACTCACCTCATCAGCAACAATTTTACCTGGCAAGGGATACTGGGTCTATGTGCCCCAAGATGTAACAGTGCCTCTCTAACTACCAGCCCCTTTCCTGCAATCTTTTTTCCTCAGTTAATGTAGAAATTTCTATGCCCTTCATCGCCTCTCCCAGTGCCTTTGAATTCTGGGCAATCACACTTGGGTCATCAAAATTGGTTACTGCTTCTACAATTGCCCTTGCCCTCTTTGCAGGATTTTCTGACTTGAAGATGCCTGAACCGACAAAAACTCCATCAGAACCCAGCATCATCATCAACGCTGCATCTGCAGGGGTTGCAATTCCACCAGCTGCAAAATTCACAACAGGAAGACGCTGGATTCTCTTTATTTCCTTCAGAAGTTCAAAAATACCCTGCACAACCTCTCCATAGGTATTCTCATAAAATACAGGTGTGCTCTCATCAATCTTTTGGTCTGGGAAAAACTCAAGTGCAGCTTTAACATAACTTTGGGCATAACTAACAGCAAGTTTTCTAATCTCGTTCTCATCCAGTGTTTCAAGTTTTTTGATTGCTCCCATCACCATCCGCTGGTGTCTCACTGCTTCAATTACATTACCTGTGCCTGCCTCACCCTTGGTGCGAATCATTGCAGCCCCTTCCCAGATTCGCCTCACAGCCTCACCTAAATTTCTGCAGCCACACACAAATGGCACAGTGAATTTTCGCTTGTCAACATGGTAAAAAGGGTCTGCGGGAGTAAGCACCTCAGATTCGTCTATCATGTCAACCCCAATCACTTCAAGTGCCTTTGCCTCAGCAATATGACCAATTCTGCACTTCGCCATCACAGGGATGCTCACCGCATCCATGATTTCCTGAATTTTTGTCACATCCGCCATTCTGGCAACACCACCCTCTGCCCTGATGTCTGCGGGCACCCTCTCAAGTGCCATAACAGCGACTGCACCTGCTTCCTCTGCAATTCTCGCCTGCTCTGCATTTGTCACATCCATTATCACTCCACCCTTCTGCATCTTGGCAAACCCTCTCTTCACGAGTTCTGTGCCATGCATCAGATTTTCAATGTTCAACTGGAACGGCATATCTATCCCTGTGCATACAATATTCATGTGAGTATATAGGGATTATGGTGATGACCGTCAGATCTGCAAAGCACATCAGGGTCTAGGATAAAATGGGAGGTCTGCGGTGATGGTTTATCTGATATTTGTGAGGCAAAATTAATATAACCTTTCACACTATTGGGTATTGCAATGACTGATGTATTAGCTGAGAAGAAAGGGGTTCAAAGGGAAAGATGCAAGACCGGAATTGAAGGCCTGGACAACATTCTAAATGGTGGGATACCCAGAGGAAACACAATTCTTGTCACCGGTAGCTGTGGCACTGGCAAAACTACACTCTCTCTAGAATTTCTAGTTCATGGAGCTCTAAGCGGTGAAAAGTGCCTCTTCATTTCAGTTACTGAGCCGTCATCCAAGCTCCTTGCAAACTTAATTCCTTACGAGTTCTTTGATGACAGATTGATTGAGCAGGGCTTACTTGTTTTTATAGACATGCCCGCACTCTATGAACGCCTTGGATTACGAAAAACTGAGTTTACATTTGAAGAAATCCACATGCTTGTGAGCGCAATTTCGGGGATTGTGCGAGAACTCCAGATTAAACGGCTTGTAATAGATTCTGTTACCTCTGTTTGCTTCCAGTTGAAAACTGAGGAGAAAATTAGAGAGTTTATTCTAAAGTTAGGAAAGGCACTTTCTGACTTTGGTTGCACGAGCTTACTTGTTTCTGAAATTTCACCAGCAGAACAGCGGTATTCAATGTATGGTGTCGAAGAAGCAATTGCAGACGGAATAATTATATTAGGAAATCTAGAAAGGAAGGGCGATCTGTTAAGAACCCTTCAAGTTGTGAAAATGAGAGGAACGAGCCATTCGAGAGCAAAGTATGTGCTTGACCTCACACCAATAGGCATTCTCCTTGTGCCACTGCTGAAGGGTGGAATGGGGGCAGAAAAATGAAGAGCACAGAAGTAGCAGAACGACTGAAGAGTATGCCTGATGGATCCTCAATAGCCCTGAAAATCGGTGAAACTAACTTTGCGGACAATTATGTGGCGGCACTTACAGGCGTGCTCAAGGAATTCATGCCTGAAAGGAGATACACCTGTATCTATGTCACCACTACCACTCCTTCCCATCTCTGCAAGAACCTGTTTGAAATGTTTGAGGTGGACGTAAGCAACATCTACTTCGTAGATGCAATCTCCCACATCATGATGAATGTTTCCACCCAGATGGAGCGAACAACTTACATCGAGAGCCCAACAATGCTTGAAAACATACTGCTGAAAATTGAGTTTCTGCTGAAAAAGCTGGCAAATGAGAATAAACTCCTGATTCTGGATTCAATCAACACTCTTGCAATTCACAATGGCAATCGAATCCTGGCAGAGTTCTTGCACATTCTTGTGAACAACCTTAAATCAAAGGGAGTATTCACTATCATACTAGGTGTTGAGGAAAAGAACAGTGATGAAATCTCAAACATGCTCAGCTTGGTCTGCGATGATACGATTATTGTGAAATAGGTGGTGAGATGGTAGAAACTGTAAGTGTGGGAATAGAAGGACTGGATGAGGCGCTGTTGAAGGGTTTACCAAAAGGGTACACCCTGCTGGTTTCGGGAGAGCCGGGCAGCGGCACTGAGCTTTTCGCAAAACAGTTTGCAACTGCAGGAATTGGTAAAGAAAATGTGCTTTACATTACTACTACAGAAAGAACAGAAGATATAATCAACACCATGCATGAGTTCGGGTGGAAGTCTGATATGCAAATAGTTAACATTGCTACAATGTACTATGAAGAAATTCTTGCAAAGGAGTTGGAGATCAGCAAATATCGTCAGGAAGGTATTGGTGTGAATGATGTTAAAAACATAACTCTTGATGAAAGCAAAATGAGAGCTACGAACTTTCTAACCCTTGCAAATTATAGAGTTTCACGGCTTAAACCCCCATTTAGAATAGTGATAGACTCAATTGATTTTTTTATGGAAATTTATGACAGAAGCGACGTGCTTTCAACAATGCGATTGATTAAGGCACATTCTCAGCATCATGGCGGTGTGGTTTGTATCACAATGTTAAAGGATGTCTACGATAGAGCAACACAGAGTGGGCTCGAGGAGATTGCTGATTGCGTGGTGGAACTCCAGAAGGAAAAGGCGCAGCTTGAAACTCGTCTCAAGCTTTTTGTGAAAAAGGTGAGGAATCACCCTGAGAAGGGAGAAACTTTACTACTTGAAATCGGAGAGAAGGGGTTCGTTGCAAAGCCGATGAAGTAAGTTTATGATAGTGCTTATCGGTGTGGGACATGTTTTCGACATAAGTGAAAAGGTAAGACATGAAATTGCTGCTGCAGAACCAGAAATTGTTTGTATAGAATTGGACCAAGATAGAGCAAAAGCACTTTTACAGCCAAATCAAAGCAAAGAGGTAGCGGGAAGAAATGTGCCGGTAATGTATCAGATGCTTGCGGTATTTCAGAAAATTATAGCTGACAAATTTGAGACTGAGCCAGGTATGGAAATGCTCGCTGCAATACATGCTGCGAGAAGCTTGAACGCAAAACTTGAATTTATAGACATAGATGCAGTTACTATCGCTGAAAGAATCTGGCGAGAGATGTCGTTTGTGGAACGTGGAAAACTTCTTGCTAGCATTCTATTTGGAATTTTTTTACCTAAGAAGAAGGTAGAAAAGAGCATAGAGGAATTTATGACAGCAGAAACGAAGGTAATTGAAGAGTTTGGAAAAGAGTTTCCAACCCTCAAGAAAATTCTGATAGATGATAGAAACGATTACATGGCTTGGCGAATTTCAATGCTAGCAAAAGAATATACAAACATTGTCTGCGTTGTGGGAGAGGGTCACATTGATGGTATCTCAAAGAAACTTTCCCAGAGAAATCTTCCCCATAGAATCATCCATCTTAAGCAACTGCTTTCTACAAACAATACAAACTATACCTGGAGCTGGACATGGTAGTTATGGTAGGTTCAATAGTGCCATTCTCTCAAGCACTAGATATTGCCATTTCACAATTGGTGTTGCCTCGAGCTCCTCTTGTGAAAAAACCCTCCTGGCTTTTGCCTCGCTAAACTGAATTACCTCCTCACGCTCCTCAAGGTCGAGAACATTCAGGATTCGGACCTTTTCAATGTCTCGAGGTGATACGATCGCAAACCTTCTAGTTTCTGGCTTCACACCTGCATTTCTTCTCGCCTCATAAATTTGGCTGGAGAGACCAACATAAAGAAGAACGCAATTTTCAAAAGTATTTACTTTATGAATTTTTTTTTCGAAGGCCCTCCGGGCATGGAACAAGGCAAATTTAATGTGAACTCTACCAAGAACCCAGTCAGCATCAAAAACGATGATTCTTTGTGAAATCTCCTTTAGCTTTGGTACTATGTCCTTACTCTTACCTTCGGCCCCGAAAATTTCGTAATCAAGGCCTTCTAACAACAATTTCTTCTCCATTTTTTACCTTCTTAAAAATTTCTGGCTTCTGAATTTTCGCAAATACATTTACTGGGGAGTATGCCTTTGGTCTTTCATCCTCACTACTCAAAGTTTTTCCAAAGAAGATGCAGAGGCACTTACCCTCTGGCCAGTAGGCAATATCTCCTACCTCCACATAAACTCGCCCACTCTCTAAATTTGCTTCAACTGGGATTTCGAAGTAAATTTCATCGCCCCAGAAACTTGCTTTACCTTTGAATGGAATTGCTGCCAAGATTTTACTCGCAGTGTTGGGATTCTCACCTGTGGTCTCTGCTTCGACACACCCGGTGCTCCTTGTCTCAATAACGAATTTTGCCATAGTATGCGAGATGAACACAATAGATAAAAGGATTTTCCCATGGCACCACAGAGACGCAATGAAACAAAGATTGCCAAATAGAGGCAAGTTATATATTATCCCATTTTATACTCTCTCTATCGAGGAGTGAAATTATGTCTAAAATTCATGTTGAGCGGATGCCGACAGGTGTACCAGATCTCGATGCGATTATTGAGGGTTTTGTAAAGGACCGAAGCTATCTAATAAGTGGAGAGCCAGGCACTGGCAAAACCATTTTCTCAATCCATTTTATGAGTAAAGCCCTCAAAGACGGTCATAAGGTTGGGTTAGTGACCACAGAGGAACCACTTGAATCAATCTTACTCCAGGCATCATTGGTTGGAATGCCACTAGATAAGTATGTGGGCAACGAATTGAAAGTGGTGGATACTTCACTTCACAGGGCAATAGAGGCCTCGTTTGCGACTCCAACTGGCGACTATCTCATCCAGAGTTTTAGGGACCTCCTTAGTGCTATCCCGTCGGGTGTGGACTGTGTAGTCATAGACACAATTACACCATACTTCCTACCAATGAATGCAACGATGGCACGGGAGACCGCAACTGAAATCATGACCACTTTTAGAGAAAAGCGACTGACTGCTCTTCTAATCATGGATGAAGCCGTGGAGCCAAATGTGCTAAGAGCTGTCGCTGCACCCATGCATGGATTTATACGGCTCACTTACCAACATGACCCTTACACTACAAGACCAATCCAACTGATGTATGTGAGAAAGTTGCGGGCAACAAAAACCCCTAGACACCCCTTAATGTATGAAATTACCGAAACAGGAATTGTCATTCACAAGGAAAAGATTCCCTTAGAATAAAAACATGTTTCTGTTTTTTACACAATTTTTTGCATATTCTGCTATCATTTCTGCAATCTTATCAACAATCCATCGATAATACTCCGAAGGAAGATTATAGGTTTTTATTTCTGGGACATAATTCGAGAAATCAATGAGATAGGGAATCCCTCCTGCAATCCCTATCTCTACTGTGTTGATGTCATAGTCGAGCACAGTGTTTAACTTTGTGCAGATTTCTACAATTCTTTGGTGCATCTCTAGTGAGAGAAAGTTATTTGTGTAAACATACTTTCGTTCGCTGGGCACATACTTAACTGGCAATACATGCTTCTTGCCAATTACAAACGCGCGCACATACTCTTCGTAGGCAACTTTTTCCTGCAAAATCATGGTTTCATTATCAGTTTGTTTGTAAATCTCTGCGAGGTCCTCCAGGGTATTGACAAAGAAAACATTCCGCCAGGCATATCCATTCACAGGCTTTAACACCGCTGGAAAGCTTATCTCTTTCTTCACCCAATCCCACGATATCGGTGGCAGCACATGTCCAAACTCGTAGTCGGGATCAAATGGAGGGAGCATCAAGGTCTTAGGCACCTTCATTCCCAGCTTCTCAGCAATCCCATAGAAAAAAAATTTGTCATCCAACGAGCAAGAAAAAGGATTGTTTATCACATAGGTTCCATGCAGGGCCGCATGCTTCATTGCACATCTGAGATACGGTTCAAGGTAGGACTGTCTGTCTAGAATTATGTCGTACTCAATGGGCTTGGAGAGGGCGACTTCTGAAATTCCAATAACCCTTATCTCTACATTTTCTAAATGCAGACTCAATTTATGGATTAATTCCTGCACCCACTCATCATCATATGTGAGAATCCCAATCTTCATGTTGTCTCAGAATATAAACACACACGCTGCCAGGCACACGCCGTAATGGTCCATTGGAATTGCAAGTTCTTCTGTTTTGAAGTTAATCTTCTCCAGTTCTACGCCCCTCAACTTCGCCATTTCCTCCATTTTCCAGCGAAGCACTTCTTTCAAACTTTTTTGGGTGCCGTGCATGTGCCCCTCTGCCACATAGCCCCCAAGCCCGTCCTTTCGAAATGCATATGCAATTCCCGCTGAAATCATTTCACCCTCACCACCTCTCTGCTGGGCAAGCACACAGTATGTAATTGCACCCATCGGCAGTGTTCGTTTCTCCACCTGTTTTATGCCTACTGGTAGAATCGATGAAACTGATACCAAGTTCTGCTCACCGATGCCTGCACGCAGAAGGGCTAAGTCAAACGCATTTAGGTCCGATACCTTGCTTATCGCCTTTCCAGATGTTACGAAAAATTTCGTTGGTATTGGTAGCATATTTATCAGGAATAAGTTAATACTTCTCTGCACTTAAAGTTTTTTGTGAATTTTCATGAAAAATGGGATTGTCCATTTCGCAATCCCTGCAACTTCCAAACATACCAAACAAACAAAAAATAAACCAATAAAAATTTTTATATCCAAGAAGAGGATATATGGAAAGAATGATTGAAAAGAAAATAAAAGAGTATGAAGAGGCAATCAAAAAAGAACCAAATAATCCTGTGTTATGGTTTGAAATGGGAAAGTTGCTGAGCACAATCGGAGACATAGATAAGGCAATTAATGCTTTTCAAACAGCAACAAGCATAAAGCCAGATTATTTCGAGGCCTGGGATGCACTTGGCGATGTTTACATGGAAATTGGGGAAAAGGAGAAGGCAGTGGAGTGCTACAAGAAGGTTGTGGCGACTGCGACGAAGGACACTACACTTCCAAATCTTTGTCCAAGATGCGGAAAGGAAATCAAAGGGGAAGACCAAGTATGCAAAGTATGTGGCTTTGTGTTCGCCAGCGAGGATTTTCAAGATGCTGTTCCACTCATATCTGGCGATATTTATCACTGTCCACTTTGTGGTGCAAAGGTGGATTTCAACGCCAGTTCCTGCCCATGCTGTGGTGTGCTCATATTTGATGAACACCCACCAGACCCAAACTTGGTGCACATTCTAAGGCGAGAGTTGAAACATACTGTAATTCCACCAGCGACTCCCGCATCCACGCCAGTGGAATCAACCCAAGCAAAATCTGAGAAGGAAACAGAGGGGACCCAGATCCCGCAGGTAATAAGCCCCTCTAAGAAAGAGGGGGAAGTTTTAAAAATTTCAAAAAAAAATGAGAGATTAGAGCCAAACGAAATCCCACCAAATGTAGAGGAGAATAAAAAGAGTGCAACGGAAGACCTACGAATTTATCTAGAAAGCATGAGTGCTGTTAATGAAATTCCGAAACCAGAAGAAAAGAAAATTAAATTTTTTGATGATCCTGTAAATCAAGTTCTGGTCATAGGCCTGATAATCAGCGTGATTATCCTTGGTCTTGCCTTGTGGTTCTTCGTAATACGGTGAGAAGAGAAATTATGGAGGAAATGATAGGTAGAGAGAACGAATTCCGACAACTGGTAAGGATACTCGAGGAGATGCAAAAAGGAAGGGGCAACACAGTTATAATAGAGGGAGAGCATGGAGTTGGAAAAACCTACCTCTGTGAAAAATTTGAGGAATACTGCAGAGAAAAGGGAATTCTCTTCGTCGGTGCAGACGCTCGGAGATATGACATGGGACGCCCCTATTCCACCTTTATTCAGATGCTCGATGACATAAGGAACCTGCACCCAGAATTTGTGCCTCTCGGGCTTGCGCCCTTTCTCGGAACTAGAACTCTGGACATCCCTGATTTGCGTACAGCGCAGAGTTTTCTCTACGAAAAGGTTTATGCATTTGTGGAAGCAGTCAGCACGGAAGGATTGGTGTTGTTTTTTGACAACATCGAATGGATGGATGCATCAAGTGTGGGACTGCTCCACTATCTCACAATGAAAGCGCAGCAGTCACGGTTGCTGATATTGTGCACATATTCGCAAGAAGATGCAAAACTAAATCAGAATGAGCGAATTGTCACAATGATTTCGATGCTAAATACCGAGAAGCTCTGTGTAAGAATACGTCTGGGAACTCTAGGAAAGGAGGAGAGTATTACTGTTGCTAAAAAGTATTTGAAAGACGCAAATCGCCTTACTCTAGAACAAATTTATGCATACTCCAGAGGCAATCCGGGCTTAATCCGGGACCTCTGCAGACATTTATCTGCGGAAAAAGATAGGGAAATTGGGTTGATTGCACCTGAAAAGCTTAAACTATCATTTGAGAGCAAGCTCGCTAAATTATCCCCTCGAGAGTTGGAAGTGGCAAGAGTTGCAAGTGTAATTGGACTCAGCTTTGAAATGGGATTTTTGGCAAAGATGTGCAATCAGAGCGAGGAAGAGCTCGTAGATGTTCTGGAAAAATTGATAAATTCTGAGGTCATTGAAGAAGTCGGAGATAAATATGTGTTTAAAACTCCTGTAATTCGGGCATACCTCTATTCCCAACTTCCACAGGATGTGCGTGCCCATATACATAAGATGGCTGCTGAATACATATCTAGAAAATACAGGGAAGGTGAGGAAAAAATTTATGCACTTGCATACCATCATTTTCACGGAGAAAACTACGAACTTGCACTTAGATATTTGCTGAGAAGCGCTGAGCTATCTTATGAAGAATATGCATTCGAACGCACATTGGAATTTCTAAAGATGGCAGAGAAGTGTGCAGCATACATCGGTAACATCTTTTTGCAAGCTGAAGTTAAGAGTAGAATAGGAGACATATATTACGGACTGGGCGAGTTTGAAAGGGCAGGTGAAATATACAACAGGTTGATTGAAGAACCAGTAGTTAAAACTGATGCAAAGCTTCATGCGTCACTCCATCTGAAACTTGGGAATTTGGCAAATCTTCGTGCTGATTACTGGGAAGCCCTGAAATTTTATGAGAAAGCCCTGGAAATTGCAATCGGCTCGAAACATGAAATGGAAATTGCAATGGCCCATAGGGGCTGTGGATACATTTACCTTCGTCTCGGAAACTGGCGGAAAGCGCTGGATGAATATTCCATAGCTCTTGGCACTGCTCAGAAACTTCATGACACATGGTTAAATGGAATTCTTTTCTTGGAACTTGGAAATCTGTACAACATGAGAGGCAACCTTGATGATGCGTTGATGCATTATGCAATGGCATGCAAAAATTTTGAAAAAGGGAAGCACTACCTGGACATGGGGAGAGCACTCTGCAATGCGGGCGAGGTCTATGTACAGAAAGAGGATTTTGCCAAAGCAGATGCAAAATTCATAGAAGCATTAGAGTATGCAAAAAAAACAGAGAACGAGAGCTTTGTGCAGTGGGTAGAGACCAATCACGGTTTTGCACTGATAAAGTTGGGCAAAATAGATGAAGCAAAGAAGCGATGTTATGCATTTGTAGAGACATGCAGAATGAACAAAAATAGGTTTGGAACTGCGAGAGCATTCAGGGTCCTAGGATGGGCAGAACGAGAATTGAAAAATTATCTAAACGCAATAGAATACTTCGAGCTTGCACTTGAGATTCATCAGGCACTGGGAGTGCAGTACGAACTTGGTCGTGAACTCTGGGAACTTGGAAGAACCTATGAGGCAATGAATGAAATGGAAAAAGCAGAACGATACTATGCCCGCGCCCTGGAAATTCTCGGGGCCATCGGTGCCAGCTATTATGTTAAAAAACTCAAAGGGAAGCTTGGAAGAATTTAGATTAAAGGCCAAATCATCAATCTCAAAGATTAAATATTCCCTTCTTTATTGGGCAGGGAAAGAGATGATGACCATGAAGAAGTATGTGTATCTGTTCACTGAAGGAGATGGAAAAAACAAGAAGTTATTAGGTGGCAAAGGTGCTGGACTATGTGAAATGACTCAGATAGGGTTGCCGGTACCTCCCGGTTTTGTGATAACTACAGAGGCTTGCTTGGAGTATTATGAGAGAAACAGGGAATTGCCAGATGGTTTGAGAGAGCAGGTCATGGATGCAATTAAAAAACTTGAGGAGGCAAGCGGAAAAAAATTCGGCGGGAAACCTCCGCTTCTGGTCTCCGTGAGAAGTGGTGCCGCAATTTCAATGCCCGGCATGATGGACACAATTCTAAATTTAGGATTAAACGATGAAACTGTGAAGGCACTGGCTGAAGCAACACAGAATGAAAGATTTGCCTACGATGCCTATAGACGATTCATTTCGCTGTTCAGCAAAATTGCAATGGGTGTTGATGACGAACTCTTTTCCCATGCCCTTGAAAAAATGAAGAAAAACAAGGGCTACAAATATGATACAGACCTAACTGCTGAAGACCTCAAACAACTTTGCGAAGAATTCAAAGCTATAACCAAGAGAGAAAAAGGAGATTTTCCAACAGACCCATATGCGCAGCTCTTTACGGCAGTCAAAGCTGTATTTGAATCCTGGAATGGAAAAAGATGTGTGGACTATAGAAGAGAATTCAAGATTACACCGGATATGGCAAACGGCACTGCCGCGAATGTGCAAACGATGGTGTTTGGTAACATGGGAAATGACTCTGCAACAGGTGTTGCATTTACAAGGGACCCTGCTACTGGAGAAAATGTGTTTTATGGAGAATATCTCGTAAACGCTCAAGGCGAAGATGTTGTGGCTGGGATAAGGACACCTAAGCCAATTGCGGAACTCAAAGAGGAAATGCCCACAGTGTATCAGCAACTTCTGGAAGTTAGAGCTAAGCTGGAAAAGCACTTTAAAGAAGTTCAGGACCTGGAATTCACAATTGAGAAAGGAAAACTCTACATGCTTCAAACCAGAAATGGAAAGATGAATGCTGCGGCCCGTGTGAAAACTGCTGTGGATTTTGTTAAAGAAGGGGTAATCACCAAAGAGGAGGCCTTGCTCCGAATAAATCCTTCTGAACTTGACCAATTGATGCATAGAAGGGTTGATCCAAAGTACACTGGTAAACCGATCGCGGTGGGAATCCCAGCTTCACCTGGTGCAGCATCTGGTAGTGTTATTTTTGACGCTGATGAAGCAGAGCGGAGAGGCCGACTTGGCTGGAAAGTCATTTTGCTTCGTGAGGAGACGAAGCCAGAAGACATTCATGGCTTCTTCGCAGCTCAAGGAATTCTTACGAGCAAAGGTGGTAAAACAAGCCATGCTGCTGTGGTCGCAAGAGGGATGGGAAAACCCTGCGTAACTGGATGTGAGGATATTAAAATTGATTCCAGAGCGAGGGTTGCAACTGTGGGAAACATAAAGATAAGTGAGGGGGACATTGTCACAATCGATGGCACATCTGGCAGAGTTTGGTTGGGAGATGTACCGAAAATTGAGCCGGAAATCAGTGAAGAATTCAAAACCATTCTTGCCTGGGCAGACGAAATAAGAAAACTAGGCGTGAGAGCAAATGCGAACACACCTAAGGAGGCAGCACTTGCGATTTCATTCGGTGCTGAAGGGATAGGGCTATGCAGAACTGAAAGAATGTTCAACGAAACCAACCGCCTTCCAATAGTCCAGGAAATGATTCTTGCAGAGACATACGAGGAGCGGAAGAAATGCCTTGATAAACTCTTGCCATTCCAGAAACAGGACTTCATTGAAATTTTCAAGGTGATGAAGGAAAAACCAGTCACAATTCGACTTCTTGACCCACCCCTCCACGAATTCCTGCCGTCCCAGGAAGAACTGATGACTGAAATCGAGCGCCTAAAGAACTTCAGAAAAATTGTAGAAGCAATGCATGAACTGCCAGAAACGATTAAGCTCATGGACCCAAAACTTCATATGTATCTAGAGCCAGTTGAGAAAGTTTCTGCCGAATTGATGAAGTTAGGAGAGCAAAGAGTTGATGAAGACCTTCTCCGTCTTAAAGAAAACGTGCTGAGAAAAGTGAAGAATTTGGCTGAAGTAAATCCAATGCTTGGACATAGAGGTGTGCGTGTGGGTATTACTTATCCAGAGATTTACGAGATGCAAATCAGAGCAATTCTTGAGGCGGTAGCAGAGTTGCTTAAACAAGGTAATCAGGTAAATGCAGAGATCATGGTGCCGCAGGTGTGCACGGCTCAGGAGTTGAAATGGGTGCATGACATTCTAAAGAAGGTGCACAGAGAGGTTGAAGAGAAGTATGGGATAAAAGTGCCATACAAATTCGGGACAATGATTGAAGTTGTGAGGGCTTGCATGCGTGCTGGAAAACTCTCGGAATATGCAGAGTTCTTCAGCTTTGGCACAAATGACTTGACACAGGCAACCTTCAGTTTCTCAAGAGAGGATGCAGAGAACAAGTTCCTTCCCCTATACAACGAAAAGAAGATTCTCCAGGATAACCCATTTGAGATTTTAGATGTGAAAGGTGTGGGCAGATTAATGATGATTACCATAGAGTGGGGTAGAAAGACACGACCTGACCTGAAGGTTGGAATTTGTGGTGAACATGGAGGCGAACCTCGTTCAATAGAGTTCTGTCATTCCATTGGCGTGGACTATGTAAGTTGCTCGCCCTACAGAATTCCAATTGCAAGGGTCGCTGCTGCCCAGGCGGCAATAAAAGAGAAGATGGGAACACTAAAAAAGGAACCCTAAACTCTGCGAGACATTACAGCATAAGCAACATCGCTTCGTGTCTTGTCTATGATTCCTCTTGCCACATCAATCTTGTGTTTGAGCGGAACCATTGCAGTGGGATAATCTAACACTTCAAGTTCACTGTAAAATTCCTCCATAATTTCAAGAATTTTTGTGCCCTTCTCAACCTCTCCCCTTTTCAAACAGTTGAGACAGAATCTGCGCAATTCCCCAATTACATCCCCACAAGCTAGAAGGTAAGCACCTGGTGTAATTCCGAGTTCTTTATGAGAGGGTATTGGCTCGCCTTTCAACACCGCGAGAAAAATGCATACTTCCCCAAACTCCTGGTATGCATCTTCTAGTACAGGCAAGACCTTGTTTGCATCTATTTTTTCACACAAACCCCTAATCATCAGCATCTCTTCCCTTAATTTCTTGAGTCCCTCACGCACATCATTGCCTAGATGCGTCATCTGAATAATTTTTCTGGACTCTTTTATGATTGTCCTTGCATTCTTTATTGCAATCTCTCTAACCGCTTCAATCTCGTCAAGTTCAGCAACGGCCTGACTTATCATTTCATGCAAATTAAGATTGGGCATGGTTAGGAGCATTCCTAACCACATAATAAACACTTCTATGGGGCCGTCCAGATTTGAACTGGAGTCTCTAGCACCCCAAGCTAGAAGGATAGTCCAAGCTACCCCACGGCCCCTGTGCAGATGGCCTAAATCCCTGGGAATATAAAATTGTTTCAGTTCCTAGTCAAAAGAAAGATATATATTCCATCTTGGTATTTCCCGTTTGCACTGCGGGTGTAGTGTAGTCTGGCTATCACTCAAGCTTGCCAAGCTTGTAACCCGGGTTCAAATCCCGGCACCCGCACTCTATTTCTCAATCCTCTCATACTCTCTTCCTCCGGATTTACAGGCAAGCACATAAGCTAAAGCACCCATATCTGCAGAGAAAATCGCAGCCAGGATGCCGAGCACCTTATCATGGAAGTAAATTTGGAGTGGGATTCCCAGAAAAAGTGCGTTTAGCACAAGAGAGAGAATCAGCACATTGTATGTGGTAATGATGTCTGTTGAGCCACGATGCCAGGCAGAAAAATCAGGGTACCTTGCAGCCCCCCATGTTCCCGCAGCAGTGGAAATAAAAGCACTGGCAACACCTGAAGCAATCACAAACAACACTAATGGAATTTTCCTGAAAATGTAGAGCGGTAATGCAAGAAGCACAATAGGCAAGCCAATCAGACAGGTAAAGAGAACCCAGTAGGTTTTTGCCACCATTATTCGCTCTCCACTCACGGGTGCGGTCTTGAGAACCCAGTATGCTTTGCCATCCTTTCCAACCACACTCAGGGCACTGATTACAGAAAGCAGGGCTGAGGCAACGAATAGGGCAGTGCCAGCAACCGCTGCATAAGTGTATCTTGCAGTGAAACCTGTGAGGGTCTCTGACGGAAGCACACGGAGGGCAAGAATTTGCCCAACAAATGCAAATACAATCACGAGCGGAATGCTGATGTGCTCGCTGTTGCGAACTATGTAGAGCCATTCTGCTTGAGCCAGTTTCCTCAGGTGTTCTTCTTTCAAAAAGACAGGTAGCTTTATTTGGGTCTTTTTTGGTGTTCTCTCCAGCACAATTCCATTGTTCCATGCCACTAGACCAATTTTGTAAGCCAGATACAAAAGAAAGCAAGCATACGCTATTACAGGAACAAAAAGAAGAGAGTTTTCAAGTGCATACCATACGCCGACATAACTCATTGAGAAAAGATAGAGACAAAGAATTTTTTTCTTGAGGGGCTTGACAAACATGAAAATTCCAACTGCAAATCCGCACAAACTTCCTATGGCTCCAACTGAAACAAGCTTCCATCCAAAGTCAAATGGGATGGCGAGAGGTGCTTGCAGAAGCATCACCATTCCCACCATCGTTGAGAGCGCAATTGCAATCACACCCTCTATGAGCCAGAAGGTCAGAAGCCATGTGCCTGCGAACACATGCCATGTTTCAACTGGCTGAGAAAAATACCAGACAAGCTTTCTCTCCTTCACAAAATGGTTCAACGAGGTTGAGTAAGCAATTCCAGTGAAAAGGAAAAAAGCAAAAAAGAGCACATCCTGATAGGAAAAAGATACAATGGTGTCAAGCTTCAGAATTGTAGAAAGCGAAACAATCTGAATTACCATCCATTCCCCAGCAAGAATCAGCACAAAAAACCAGCCCACCATAAATGGGTGTTCTTTCGCCCTGAGATAGAATTTTCTCAGACCTTCTGCACATCCATTGTTGAATATAGTGTAGAGCAAAAAGCATCACCCTGCGGCATCAATTTTCTCAATCAGTGACTCCTCTAGTGTGAGAGCCCCTTTCACTTCATCCAATTTTCCGCAAGCAAGTAACTTACCCTGATGAATAATGCCTATGCTATCGCAAATTTCCTCTGCCAAATTCGTGATGTGTGTACTCATAAAAACCACATGGTTTCTCCCATAATTTTTTATGTAATTCTTTGCCACATGCCAGTATTTTGGGTCCATTCCCAGCAAGGGCTCATCCAAAAAAAGATATTCTGGCTCATGAAAAATTGCACCGGCGAACGCAAACTTCTGTCTCGTGCCTTTGGAAAGGGTGGAACAGAGTACATCAAGATAATCTCCAATCCCCAGCATTTTTGCGAGTTCCTCAATTCTATTTTCGATTTCCATCACTTCCATTTTTCGCAAATTGCCCATCAATTCCAGAAATTCCTTGCCTGTTAAATGTTCAAAAAGCATTGGCATCTCTGGGAGATACCCTATCTTTTTCTTAACCTCCATTGGTTTTCTCACAACATCAATTCCATCTATCAATGCAGTGCCTGATGTGGGTTTTAGCAAGGTGACAAGAATCTTTATGGTTGTGGTTTTGCCAGCTCCGTTGGTTCCGAGAAGTCCAAAAACGCCCTTTTCCACAGTGAAGGAAATATTTGAGAGTGCGAGAAAATTATCAAATTTTTTCGTAATTTCTCTGCATTCAATCATGCTTTTCTTCTCTTCTACTACAAATCATCCAGGTTGCGATCAGAAGCACTGGAATCACTATCACAATTTGCACATCTTCGTTCACGCCTGGACTCAGCACCACTCTGCTTGCACTTGAACTGTTCCAGTCCTTGAATGCCACATCCACATAGAAAAATGTATTTTTCACTACATTTGGAATTTCAAATTCCACCTGCCATTCTGAGATTTTTGCATTCACTGCCTGAATTTTGACCCATGTTCCGTTAACCTGAGTATAAAATGCAGCATTTTTGACGCAGTTATCCAATCCTGAGATTTCCACCATGTAATCTGGGCTGATGTAAGAAAGAGTCGTGTAGAGATAGACACGAAGCACATCCTCACCTGAAATGTAGCCAGATGTTGGCTGTTGGCCACTACCGGTGCCAACAATCGGCGTGCGTTCGGGTATTAACTCCCCATTGAAAATTCTACCTTCAACACCAACATACATTCCCAGCGTGTTTCCCAACAAAAACGCATACTCCTTTATGTCCACATTTGGATTTAAAACTCTGGTCGTTTCCTGGGTCACTTCCTTCCACTCCCCAAACGCGCCGTCCACCTCTGGGTTTTGCGGGACTTCCTGGTAGTAACCAACAAAATTTCCATTAGGAGTAGATGGATTTCTTAGCAAAACCTGGGCACTAGCATCAATACTAGAAGGTCCAGCCGGTCTGAAACCCGCAGTGCCACCGACACTCACACCACTTAAATTTCCAGTAAGGATGAGTGTGACAATTGTATTTTTATTCAGTTTATAGTTCCCTGCATTTATTCTAACAGTATCTTCCTCTCCAACGAAAGCGCTTCCAAGTTCTCGAGTTCCATCGGTTAGAGCAAGGGTGTAATTTCTCGCATTACCCAGAACTTTAAACGAAATTTGGTTTAGAAGGGCATCACCGCCTTTGGCACATAGTTCAATCTTCAGAAACTCTGGCGCATCATTCAGCACCATTGGAGCAACTGCCAATACCTTTGCCTCAATGTAAATCCCTGTTTTTGAAAACAGGAAGGGTTCAGAGGCAAGCCCATCCCAGGATTTCATTATGAGAATGGCTGTAAAATTCTCGCTGAAAGATACTGCGGTTTTGCTCACTTGAAGTTCCATTTGCGAACCAGAATTCGCTGCTTTAGCGGAAGAAACCATGTTCCAGGCAGACCAATTAATTCTATTTTCTGTGCTTCCATAGGCATAAACACTGCTGCTTCTCACATTTCCGCTCTCTCCGAATACGGTAATCTTGTAGTCAAATCCATAACCAAGGGCAGAATAGCCCGTATCTGGATTTCTATCAGCATCTACCAGTATGTAGCAGCCATCGGTAATTCTCTCAGCCACTATCTGGGGTGCACCCTCAAAGATTGTGCCCCTCACCTTCACATAGAATGCTAATGTTTTCTCCTCTTCCAGCATAGCCAGTTCCACAGGTGCAATAGAATCCCTTGTTATAGCTGATGCTACAGAGGTCTTGTGCACATCATCCCAGTCACTGAAATTGCCATCAATTCCAATCTTTCCAGATGGTTGTGGAAGCATGAAATAAACGAGAAGTATAGAAGAAACAATCAAAAGAACCACGGCCAATGCAATGACTGTTCTTTTTTTCTCAACATAAACCCTGCGTTCGATTCCTTTCTTCTTTCCATTGGTAAAACCTGTCCTCTCACTCAGACCATTTACTCTTCCATTGGTGAAACCAACTCTTCCATTCTCTTTTTTTCCATACATGGCAGAAGGTCCTTCTGTGAGCTTTGGTTCTACCTCCTCTTCAGATTCCTCAAGTTCAAGCAGAGAGGCAAGTTCCTTCAGTTTCTTATCGCGTTCCTCCGCAGAAACAAGAGTGACTAGATTGCCACACTTTGGGCAAACAGTCGCAGCTGCGGGAAGCTCAGCACCACAATTATTGCAAGTTGATGGCATATTGACTTACTTATGAAAAAGGAAGTATTTATTATTTCTGCTCCTTCACATCTCTCAAAATTATTCTGGCATCAATTGCGTAAAGGTCCCCTTTTGCGCCTATCAGCGGATTTATGTCCATCTCCTCAATTTCTGGATGTGTCTCTACAAACTCAGAAACCTTCATAATGTAGTCCACAATCTTTTTCTTGTTAACCGGTTCGAAGCCCCTTGCTCCCTCAATTATCTCAATCCCCTTTATCTCGTGAATCATTTCCCAGGCATCCACGCGTTCAAGCGGAATTATTCTGAAAGACACATCCTTGTAAATTTCAACCCAGATTCCGCCAAGCCCAAACATGAGCATCGGGCCAAACTGCTCATCTCTGGTAACACCGATAACAAGTTCTGTGCCTCGCAACATCTCCTCGACACTCACACCAAGCACCCTTGCATTCGGCATTACCTTTTTCACATTTTCCAGCATCTGCTCGTAGGCATGCACAATGTCCAGCTCGCTTTGAAGGTAGAGTTTGACTCCGCCCACTTCTGTTTTGTGAATTACATCAGGAGAAACAATTTTCATAGCCACAGGATAACCAATTTTCCTTGAAAGCTGAATTGCTTCCTCCAGATTTCTGGCAAAGCCATAGGCATTGAACTTAATTCCAATGGCTTCAAGCACCTTTCTTGCTTCATCCAATGAAAGCACATTTCTACCCTCTGCCAGCACACTTGCAAACACCTGGCTTATTTCTACTCCTGCCATATCTCTTCCCTCCTTAAAATTCTGGCTCTGTGCACAAGTGCATGCATCCCAAACACTGCATCCTCTGGGAACGACATTTCTGGAATGCCTTGACTCTCCACATAATTTTCTGCGGGGCTTGAAATCATCCCCACAAATGAGGCAATTACTGGCTTTGAGGTGCCTTTCGCAGCCTCCACAATTCTCTTTGCAAGTGTCTCAGGGTCTGTCATTGCCTGAGGGGCAGTGATAACAATCAAACCAGAAACTTCCTTTGCTTCCAGAAGCACACGGATTGAATCTGCATACCTGTCTGGACTCGCATCTCCGAGAATATCCACGGGATTTCTATGAGACCATTCGGGTGGGCAAACTCTGTTCAGCTCATTTATTGTCCGGTCTGATAGTTTTGCTAGCGGTAAACCGAGGTCACTGGCTGCATCTGTAGCAACCACACCGGGACCACCAGAGTTTGTGACCACTGCAATTCCTCCTTCAAGGGAAGGTGGTGGCTGGTAAGCGAGAGCTCTAGCTGCATCAAAAAGCTCGCTCATCGTTCTCGCTCTATAAATTCCCGTCTGGCGAAACATTGCCTCATATGCAATATCATTGCCTGCAATACTACCTGTATGGGATTTAGCCGCATTTCTCCCAATCTCTGTTCTTCCAGATTTTAGAGCGACAATTGGAATCTTTTTACAAACCTCTCGTGCCACCTTCAGAAATTTTCTTGCATCCTTCAGGGCTTCGATATACATTGCAACACATTTTGTGTGTTCATCTGTGGCATAATACTCAATTATGTCTGCATCATCTATGTCAGATTTGTTGCCAATGCTCACAAAATTTGAGAATCCAAAGTGCTCCTCCAGTGAATACTGAATGACCGAGGCACAGAAAGCACCACTCTGAGAGATAAAGGAAATAGGTCCTCTTGCTGGCATTGCTCTTGCAAATGTGGTATTCAGGTCTTCATACAAGCTGTAGATACCAAGGCAGTTGGGTCCGAGAACCCGCATTCCGTAACTTCTAGCCGTCTTCACAATCTCCTCTTCAACTCGTTTTCCCTCCTCTCCCGTCTCACCAAATCCAGCAGAAATTATTATTGCTGCTTTAACTCCCTTCTTTCCACATTCTTCAACTACACCAGGCACTACCTTTGCAGGCACTGCAATCACTGCAAGGTCCACCACTTCTGGAATGGCAAGAACTGATGGATATGTGGGTAAATTGAAAATTACATCCTCGTTTGGATTTACTGGATAAATTTTGCCTTTATAACCCAGCTGTCTATCTCTGCGCAGACAATCGCCAAAGAGCACATTTGCAATAACAGCATGACCCACCTTCCAGAGCTTGTTTGATGCACCGATTATCGCAATGCTCCTCGGATGGAACATGGCTCTTATGTTTTCATCCATAGAATTACCTCTTAGATGTGAATACCTGACAGATATATTAAATTCTCTACTCATGTTATACGACATGTTTCTCCGTCAGCCATAAATTATGCATACAGAAAGTTTAATTTATTGCCTTTACATTACGCCATCTGAATGGCTAATGGACACAGAATAAAACTTACCGCCGCAGAGAAAGTGTTGCTGCACCTGTATGAATATACTAAGTATGTGGACCATTTTGAAGTGCCGTTTGCAGTAACGCAAGATGGAATTGCAGAGGCGGTCGGGATTCTGCGAAGTCATGTGCCCAGAACTCTCAAAGGCCTTCTAGATAAGGGATACATTGAGGAAAAGCTTGCCCATGTGATTGGTTCGGAGCGAAGGAGAAAAGTATATTTTCTCACAACACCAGGCATAGCACATGCAAAAAAGATAAGGGATGATGTGAAGGCAGTGGAATGGATTTTTGGTTTACCAGAGGAAAAAGAGGAACAAATTCTTAAAGAGGTTATGGAGGTCGCAAAAAAGGAGGAAGTAGTGCAGCGAAAAGAGGAGAAAATTCCCGTGCCAGAGGGAAAGAAGACATTGATAGAAGGTGTGTGTTATCTGATTGAGTTTTCAAAGCAGGAATTTGTGTTCTCTTTGCTGAGAAGGGAGCTCCAAGGAAAAAACTGTCTTTTTCTTTCTAGAATACCACCCCAACGAATAAAGAGCTTGCTCGGAGATGATAAGGCGAAAATTTACTGGCTGAGCGGGATTGAAAGTGAGGGTTCTGTGAGTGCAACGAACCTAGTGAGAATTTTTTCTATAATCAAGAGTTTTGCAGAGGAAATGAAGACAGGTTTTGTTATAATTGACGGGCTTGAGTATTTGATTGCCCAGAATGGCCTCGACCCGATTATAAAGTTCATCCATATGATTGAGGACTTCACAATTTCCAACAATCTCACTCTGGCAATTCCGCTCTCACCAGCAGCAGTGGATCCAAGCTTCCTTGCCCTTCTTGAACGGGAATTTGAGGTAATAAGAGAAGATGGGGTGAGCAGGGTAAAGGAAACAAAAACTCCGGAGCCAACCCAAGAGAAACCGCAAATTATGCCACAACCTGCAACCGTGCCTGGTACGCCTTCCCTTTCCGAATTTCTGGAAAAAATTTCAGATGAGGTTACAAGCTTCCACGCAAAAATTCCTGCAATTGTGCACTTCTTTGGCAGACAGGAAGAGCTCAGAAAGATTGATGAATTCATAAATTCTAAAACACATAAGTTTATGATAATTCACGGAATTGCTGGAATGGGAAAAACAACGCTCGGAGCAAAAGTGGCAAGAAATTATGTGAAAAAATGCAATGTATTCTGGCTCCGAATTTACGACTGGGTGAATTTGCGGACAATTGTTGTTGAATTAAGCGAGATTCTGTTTCTGCTGAAACGCCACAACCTCAAGAATTACATAGAGGCAAAGTCGTCAATAGATATTGGAGAAGTTCTAGGCATTCTAGAACGAGAGTTGAAGAACACAGGGCTTATTGTATTTATAGATGATTTTCAGAAGGTCAATGAAGAAATCAGACAATTTTTCACCTCGCTGCTGGATGTGGTTGCGGGGATGGAAGGTGTGAAATTTATTTTGCTGTCTAGACACATTGTCCCGTTCTACGACATAAGGGATGTGGAACAGCGAAAGCTTGTGCTTGAACTTGAGCTAAAGGGCTTGGACAAGGAGAGTACTTTTGAGTTTCTCAAATTGAAGGGTTTTCCTGAGAAAATGTTTGAGCAGATTTATGCTCTCACCAAGGGGCATCCTCTTGCACTTGAATTTTTAAAATCTCCAGAGGATGTGAAACAGACGAGCAGCGGCATCTACAAGTTCATTTTCAACGAAATTTTCATGAAACTAGGAGAAACAGAAAAATCCTTTTTGAAAAATGTGTCTGTCTTCAGACATCCCGTCTCACTGGATACGATAACTTACACATTTCCTGGATACACCACAGAAACCATTACAAACCTGATAAACAGAGGTCTGCTTACCCATGTCTCTAACAACCACTATGAAGTTCATGAACTTGTGCGAGAATTTTTCTACAACATGATGTCTCTCCAGGAGAAAAACGATGCCCACAAAAGAGCGGCGCATTATTATCTGGACATAATCAACAGAGAAGGCACATTTTCAGAAAGAGTTTACCTTGAGTGTGCCTATCATCTCTACAAAACCAAGGACTTTGAGAAACTGGTGGATGTAATCTCTACTAACTCCTTCCGCTTGCTCCAGCAGGGTTACATCTATGATATTCTGGAATTACTAGAAAATATGCCTGAGATCGCATTTTCCAGCAGGATTGACATGTATGTGCTGAAGGGCACAATTTACGACATCCTTGCTAGATGGAACGATTCGCTCAAGGCATATGGTGCTGCTCTGAACATTGCAAGGAATTTGCTCAGCGAGAAGGATAGAGCAGTAAAATTGATGAAACTTTATGAGAGAATAGGGCATGTGCACTACAACAGAAGCGAGTGGTTAGAGGGAATAAAGAACTATGAGGAGAGCTTGAAAATTGCAAGAGAACTCAACGATGCATCAGGAATTGCTTATGCTGAGGAGGGCCTAGCTCTGATTTACTGGAGAACTGGGGAGTATGAGAAAGCAAAACAGTACATAAAGGATGCACTTCATCATGCAGAAATGGTAAACGATCTCTCTCTTTTTGTGAATCTCAAGATTGAGACGGGGATGATATACTCAGAACTTGGCGATATCAATTCTGCAATCTCAGAATACAGTGATGCAATCAAGTATGCAGAAGAAAAATACTTTTATTACGAAATGGCAAGGGCCTACCATAACATAGGCGGCGCCTATCTTGAAGTCAGAGATTTTGAGAATTCTGTGAAGTGCTATGAAAAGGCACTTGATATTTTCAAGAAACTTGGCTATTTCAGAGAGACATACTGGACAATGTTTAACCTTGCTGAGGTCTACATTAGAGGGAAAGGTGATACAGTTAAAGCCGAAGAGTACCTGAAGGAAGCATATGTGAATCTGAAGCGCATTGGAGACCTACACGGTCTGGCAAGTGTTCATAGATACATGGGGGTTGCAAAACGACTCAAAGGCGATTTTGTTGGAGCTGAGGAAAACTTCAAGCACTCTATTGAAATTCTTGAGAAACTCAATCTTCCACACAGACTTGCAGAAACCTACTTTGAACTGGGTTTGCTCTACAAAAGCCAGCTTAGGAAGGATGAAGCAATTGAGTGTTTTGAAAAGGCATATTCAATGTTCGAGAAGATAGGTGCAAAAGTTTACTATCTCCGGAAGCTTTATGAAACGATGAGGGCGTGATTAGAGCGGAATTCTCTCCACTTCCAGCCCATCTTCTGTTGGATAGACCTCCACAATGTAGGCCTTTTCTCCAAGCTCCACTGCTATTTCCTCCAGAATTCCAGGGTGTGTGAGAACCATCTTCTTTCCTTTCACAACTTCTACGAGATTTGATGGGATTCCAAAGTCCTCAACGAGTTTTTGTTTCAATTTCAAAGGATTTTCGCAGTAAATTACGCCCCTCAGGAGGGTGCCTTCATCAGTCACAACCTCGTACTCCTTTGCCACATTCTTTGCTCGCCTCAACAACCTGTTGCGTAACTGGACAGCATCCTTGAATGCTGAAGAGCAGTAATGCACTCTATAATCCTCAAATTCCCTTAGCATTTTTAGAGCCACTTCCTCGCTGCCTTTCGCTGCAGCCGAAACCCCTCCTTTCTCACTGATTCTCAGCCGTCGCAAACCCTCCCAGTTAGTGTCTGAGAATTCAAGTTCATTCAAATTCACAAATTCCACACCAAGAGCAAAACTGTCCTTGAGCAACTTTTGTAACTCCTTAGCCCTGTTCGGAAACACAGGGACCTCAATCCCCACTGTCATTTTTGTTCCAAGTGCAAATCGAATTGCATCAGCATAAGGGCTTTTTGATAGAGAATCCCAGTGCCTTACAGGAATGTGGAATCTGAGTTCGTCAATGTCTGCCTCTCCAAATTTAGCAATTATTTCTTTTGCATGGGTCGTGGTGTAGAGATGGGTGTGGAAATATGAGAAATTAGATTTGAGCAGATTGTTGTAGTGCATCACACGGTCTATCGCCAGTGCTGGCTCCCCACCTGTTATGCCCGCACCCACCGCATCAATCATTTTTGCTTCGTAAACCACATCTTCATCATTTTCCACAAGCAACTCGTTAGCCCATACAAAATCTTTTCCCCGTTTTTCAACTGAAAGCGGGCAGTAAACACAGTTCTGGTAGCATCTACCTGTGACAAAAAGTACGAGCTTTCTACCACTTTTGCAGTGCACACACCCTTTAGGCAAACTTCCAGCGTATTTTGAGCCAGCTGGCAGTGATTTTATCATTCGGCTCACTGCTTCCTTGCCAATGTGAGAAGGGCGTTATAAATCACCTTTTCCTCCACTGTTATCTGACAGTGTTTTTTCAGCACTTCCTTTATTTCTTCAGCAGCCCTCACATCATTCAGCGCTTTTGAAACCAAGCTCTGTATGTCTTCGTTGAAATTCCAGGGGAATATGAACCAGGTCCACTCTTCTTTGGGAACTTCCACGCTGTAAAAATCCGGGACAATTGTGGAGTGCGTGATGTGCAGCAAAGTGGCAGTTTTCAAGGCACTGGGCTTGAAGGAAGCTACATGCTCTTTTGCAAGCGATAAGCTCTGCCCAGTGTCTGTAATGTCATCAACGATGAGCACATTCTTATCCTTGACATCCACAGCAAGTGGCTGGGCAATTTTTGCCTGTCCATCTTTGGTGGCGGTGAGCCCCCAGTGTTCTGTCTTTACAGCATACAAGCTCTTCACCTGAAGTTCATCACATATCAACCTTGCAGGAATCCAGCCACCTCTTGTGAGGCCGATGACGACATCGGGTCTGTAATTGGCTCTGCGGATTTTCTCTACTACATCGTCAACCCATTTCTCTATGTCTTCCCACTTCACTATCTGGCATTTGATGGTCTCCATTTTCACACCATTTTGAGAAAAGCAAACAGTGTATATAAGGATTGATGAGACCAACCCTTTTATAATCCGTCCCCTCTCCTCAAACTATGTTCAAAGCCCTGTTCGTTGACATTGATGGCACAATCACGGATGAGGAACGAAGAGCAGAGCTTGAGGCAGTAGAAATTCTCAGAAATCTGAGCAAAAAACTCACAGTGGTGCTCACAAGTGGTAATGTGCTCCCAGTTGCCTTTGGGATAAGGCAGTTCATTGGTCTGCATGGCCCTGTGATTGCTGAAAACGGAGGGGTAGTGCTCTGCAACAATGAGGTGGAGGTGTTAGCAACAATTGAGGAAGTAGAACGGTTTTTCAGGGCAGCCCAGCAACAAATAAAGATGGAACGCATCTTCACGGATAGATGGCGTCTCACTGAGATTGCAGTGAAGCCAGATGCTGACTATGAAAGAATTGTTGAGTTGAGCAAAGGTTTCAGGGTAAGAATTGAACGCACCGGCTTTGCAATCCACATAATGCCGGAGCATGTTTCGAAAGCCAGTGCGATGGAGCACATCTGCAAAAAGCTCGGCGTTTCGCTAGAAGAGTGCATTGCTGTGGGCGATGGTGACAACGATGCAAGGATGCTTGAAATTGCTGGATTCAGTGGTGCACCTGCAAATGCATCGGAACTTGCTAAACAGAAAGCCAAATATGTGGCTAAGAATGCCTATGGAAAAGGGTTTGTTGAGATAATCACGAGGGTAGGATTATGAGATCTTGCCCGTTTCCAATCCGTTCCTGTACTTCTTCGTCTCTTTGAACCTCTTTTTTATCGTCTCCACTAACTCCTGAAGTCCTTCACCTGTTTCTGCAGAAATTCTCAGACGTTTTGTGGGACTTTTAACAATATCTCCTTTCGTTTCCACCACTATAAACACAGCCTCACCAAATTCCCGCTCTAAATTTCTTAAAAGTTTTTCCTGTTGGTCTACGGTTCCAGAATAACCAGTTGGATCTATGAGAAATAGGATTATGTCTGCAAGATGCCGCAGAGCCAGAATCGTCTGCTTTTCAATCTTGTTTCTTTCTTCAAGGGGCCTATCCAACAATCCAGGTGTATCTATAAACTGGTACTTTACAAGATTCAGTGTTGCATGTCCAATAATCAAACCTTTGGTGGTAAATGGATATGGAGCAATCTCTGGCTCTGCAGAAGAAATTTTTTTCACAAGTGTGGACTTGCCGACATTTGGGAAGCCCGCAATCACAATAGTGGGAAGTGTGACATCAATATGTGGAATCTTGACGAGCACGTTTCTAGCACCGTTTAGAAAATTTAGTTCTGGTGACACCTGTTTTATTACAGAACTCACACGGCCATAATACTCCTTCTTTATTTTTTCTAACTCTTTGAGATTGCTGCGTCTCAATTTTTCTCGGACCTCCTTTCCGATTTTTCTCACTGTTTGGCTACACCACTTAATGGCTGCAAGAGAATGATGCAATTCTTCGCACCCTATTAAAATGTCCACTAGTTCCTTCTCAAATGGAGAAAGTTTTTCAATAACTGGAAATGTCCTTTCATATCTTGCCAGAGTTTGAACTAAATTCGCCTCCACGCAGTCAATTTTTGCATGTACAAGATTTTTTTCATCAGCGAGCTTGTTCCCTGTTTGTTTCACAGTAACAGATGCTGCCTTTTTTAAAACCTTGTTTGTAAGTTCATCGCTGGTAAGCACAGTTGGAATTTCTTTCATTGCCCACCATTGGAGGCAACTAACAGCAAGTATATAAATGAACTCCCTTTCCATTTAACCATGGAAAAGAAAAGGGTGTTAGTGCTTTGTGTCCATAACTCTGCACGCTCCCAGATGGCCGAGGGATTGATAAGAGCATTTTATGGTGATACAGTTGAAGTTTACAGTGCGGGCTCGAAACCAACGAGTGTGCATCCACTGGCTGTAAAGGTGATGAACGAACTTGGAATAGATATCTCAAGCCATCGCTCGAAGCATGTGAAAGAGTTTAGAGGAATGAAATTTGACCTAGTGGTGACAGTGTGTGGGCACGGAAGTGAACCCGCTGAGGAATGTCCATTCTTTCCCGGTGGTAAAAAATACATCCACAGAGATTTTGAGGACCCGGATAAGAGTGGACAAAGTGATGATGAAAGATTGGAACAGTTTAGAAAAGTGCGCGATGAAATCAGGGATTGGTTGGTTCAGATTGAGAAGGAATTTAGATGAGAGCATTCATGAACTGCGCTGTTTCAGTTATGTTTATAAGCGTTGGTGGTATGTAGGAGCAAAGGTGCATCAGATGGAAGAAGTAGTAATCAAACTAACCAAGAAGCCAAAACTCAAAAATCCAATCTTTCTTGAAGGTTTGCCTGGAATTGGCAGTGTTGGAAAGATTTCTGGAGAATACATTAAAAATTCGCTCAAAGTGGTTAAATTCGGGACCATAATTTCAAAGCATTTTCCACCGCAGGTGTTTCTCAGAGAGGATGGGACTGTAAGAATTGTGGATAACGAGTTGTTTTATTACAAAGGGAAGGAACGGGATGTGGTTTTGCTTGTTGGTGATTATCAAGGGCTTACACCAGAAGGACAATATGAAATCACAGACAAACTGCTTAGTTTACTCCAGAGCTTTCATGTGAAAGAGATTTACACTGTGGGGGGCTATGGAGTTGGGAGATTTGTTGAAAAGCCGAGAGTGTTTGGTGCAGCCACAAAACCTGAAATTGTTGAAAACCTGAAAAAGTATAATGTGATTTTTTCAAGGGAAGAGCCTGGTGGAGGAATCGTTGGCACGATTGGCTTGCTCGTGGGCTTATGCAGTGATTACGGAATGGATGGACTATGCCTTATGGGAGAAACCCCTGGGTTCTACGATGACCCTGTTGCTGCCTATTCTGTGCTCTCTGTGCTTGTTCCCTACCTGAACCTCGATGTAAACCTAGAACCACTGAAAAAGTTGAGCGAGGATACGCTGGAAAGATTGAAACAGATGCCATTCGAGCCAAAACATGGAAAAGAATCCCCACTACCCACAAGTGAAGACCTTTCTTACATAGGATAAATCAGGGTCGCCTTCTTTTCCTTCACTAGCACCTTTGCAATTTTTTCTGGCAAGGATGCAATGTCTCCTTTTTTGTAAAATAGATTTTGCTCGGGAAGTGCGATTGAACTCTCTGTTAAAAATATAATTACGAAATTCTTTTTCTCAAGTTCCGTAATTTCAGGCAGTTTTTCTGGCATCGGGATTGGCTTAATCTGGGGCTTTTCTAGCTCTAGTTTTTCAGTAGGTTTGGGTGTGGTAGGTGGAGCTAAATGAGGGGGTTGATTGGATTTATCCCAGAGCCAGGCATTTGCGACAAACTGGGCAATAACTGCCATGATTCCCTCAAGAAATCTTTTTTCCTCTTCTGTGAGAGCGCTCAAGAAGTCGTTATCATATTTGAAATAGTGGTCATGGCTCTGCTTCAGAATCTTTGTTGTTCTCATATGAACGATGTTTTCAAGGTCCTTTCTAGCGCGCTCCAGCTCTCTTCTTGCCATCTCTGTTGTTCGCGAATCAGGATTGGCTGCAAGTTCTTTCTGATATCTCTCCCTCATGCTCTGGATACACTGTGTGGCTACCTGATAAAAGTCCTTTCTGATCTTTGTTAGCGCTTTAGATTTTTTCTCTTTCTCGAAGATGAGGGCGAGGTCTGTGATTGTGAAGTCCTTGTCGTTCATTCGAAATGAGAATGGTTCAAAGATATTAGGTTTTTTGGGTGTGCAAAAAGAGACAAACTCAAACGTTAAAACACATCCCACAACCATAAAATAAGAGTTCCATCTTTACGCATGCAAACGCAAGGAAGATAAAATGTCCGTGCTTGTGATAGCGGAAAAATACAATGCTGCGATGCGAATTGCCACAATTCTCGCAGGTGGTAAGGCAGAACGTAAAATGTACGGGAGTTTACCTGTTTTTAATTTCAAGAAGGATGGAGAAGAATGGCATGTGGTCGGTCTCCGTGGTCACATAATTGAACTTGATTTTCCGGAGAAAATGAATAGCTGGGAGAAAACTGACCTACAAAAACTTGTTGTAGCGAAGCCACTGAAAGAGGTGAAAATAAAGAGCATCGCATCAGTAATCAAAAATCTTGCCTCAAAATCAGAGAAAATCATTGTAGCTACTGACTACGATAGAGAGGGTGAACTAATTGGCAAAGAAACGCTTGAAATTGCAGGTATCTCACCACAGGACCCAAGGGTGAGACGTGCCAAATTTAGCGCACTTACAAAGCAAGAAATTACAGAGGCGTTTCAAAATCTCCAGCAACTTGATGAAGCCCTTGCTGATGCTGCCGCTGCAAGACAAGAAATTGATTTGAAATGGGGTGCAGTGCTAACAAGGTTTATCTCTACATCTTCTGGCAGAGTAGGAAAAAATTTCCTGTCTGTTGGAAGAGTCCAGAGCCCGACGCTCGCCCTTGTAGTAGAAAACGATAATTTGATAAAAAATTTTGTCCCACAAACATTCTGGGAAATCTTCGCAGAGATTCAAAAAAAGCAAACTGTAACTGCAAAACACATGGCAGGTAGAATCTTTGAGGAGACAAAGGTTAAGGAGATTTTGACTAAGCTAGAGGGGGCAAAAACCGCTATAGTGAAAGAATACACAGAAAAGGAACAGAAGGAGTTTCCTCCATCTCCGTTCAACACAACTACATTTCTTGCAGAGGCCTCAAAAATCGGATATTCACCTGCGAAAGCGATGCAGATTGCAGAAAATCTTTACATGCGGGGCCTGATTAGTTACCCAAGAACCGATAATACTGTTTATCCACCTACCATTAACCTCCGCTCTGTCCTGCAGGAACTTAGAAATTCTCCGTTCAGAGAGATGGCTGAAGATATTCTCTCACAGGAACGCATTTTTCCAAGCAGAGGAAAAACCGAAAGCACTGACCATCCTCCCATATATCCGGTTGGTGCAGCCCAACGAGACAAGTTAAAGAAGGATGAATGGGATATTTATGAATTGGTGGTGAGACGATTTCTTGCGACTCTCGCACCTCCCGCAATTTACCAGACCAAAAAAGTGGTGTTTGATATAAAAGAGGAAATTTTTATGGCTGATGGTTTAACATTAGTTGATGAAGGATGGAGAAAGTACTACATTTACAGCAAGCGAACCGAGATTTCACTTCCTCTTTTCAAGCAGGGAGAATGCGTGCCAGTAAAAAATATCTACTCAAAGGAAGATAAAACCAAGCCGCCTGCAAGATACAGCCAGAGTGCGTTGCTTCAGGCGATGGAGAAACTTGGATTGGGAACAAAATCAACAAGGCATGAGATTATTCAGAAACTCTATGAGCGGAAATACATCACTGGGAACCCTGTAATCCCAACACCTTCTGGACATGCAGTGATTGATGCCCTCAAAACCTATGCAGAAATTGTGACGAAGCCAGAAATGACAAGCAAGCTGGAAGAGGAGATGTCAGAAATAGCAAACAAGAAGAGGAAGATGGAGAGTGTGATAAAGGACTCAGAGGAAATCTTACTGAAAATTGTAGCACTTCTGGAAAAGCACAGGAAAGGAATTGGTGATAAAATTAGAACCGCAATCAGGGAGCAGCATCATTTGGGTAAATGTGGAAAATGTGGCGGTGAACTCTCCATCATACATATAGATGGTAAAAAGCGATTTGTAGGGTGTTCAAATTATCCAAAGTGCGATGTGAGTTTTCCAATTCCCCAGACGGGCCACATTGAGAAAACGGAAGAGAAATGTGAACAATGCGAAATGCCAGTAATCAAAATTACCCATAAAGGACATGGCACAGAAAAAATCTGCATAAATCCTGAGTGTAGTGCCCATACTGAAAAACGGAAGATTGGAATCTGTCCGAAATGCGGAAGCGAAATGCAGGTGATGCATGGAAAAACGGGTAAACGATTTATCGGTTGCACAAATTATCCGAAATGCAAAACTGCTTTTCCATTACCACAGAGGGGTAAAATCGTTTATACTGGGAAACATTGTAGCAAATGCAATGCACCCCTTGTTAAAGTCGTGATGAACAAGAGTGCTTGGGAGCTCTGCGTGAACCCAGAATGCGAAGGTAAAAATAAAAATTGATAGAAGTTAGAGGGGTTCTGTCCAAAGTTAAGTGAGAAATCCAATTACAGAAACATTACTACCTCAACTTCCTCTCCTTTTTCCACAACATCCACATTTTCTGGAATTTCAATGTAGCCATGAGCATCAGCCATGCTCGTAATAGCCCCAGATTCCTTAAAAACTGGAATTGCAAGTTCGCCATCAAGCTTAACAGGCAAGAATTGCAACCTTCCGATTGTGGAAGCTACTCTCCTCCCCATCTTTGCCTTTACCCTTCTCAACTGTATCTCTCGCCTCGTAAGTTTTCCAAGTGCGGACAATAGCAATGCATAGGCATTTGTGAGGCAGGATGTAGGATACCCTGGCATTCCAAGCACAATCTTCCCATTAACCTTTGCACAGAGCGTTGGCTTTCCCGGCTTCACAGCAATTCCGTGGAAGAGCAATTCGGCATTAGACAGCACTTTCACAATGAGGTCTCTTTCACCTACGGAGCTTCCACCAGCAAACAGCACAAGGTCGGTTTTCAATGCTTCCACCAATGCCTTCTTCAAAGCATCCATTTCATCAGCTACAACAGGATAAATCACAGGCACAGCACCTGCAAACTGGATGAGGGAGGCAAGTGTATAGGTGTTCACATCATAAATTTTCCCAGGACGCAATTGCTCGCCAGGTTTCAAAATTTCATTACCAGTGGGAATTATTGCCACTCTTGGTTTCTCATAAACTCTTACCTTTTCCCTGCCGATAGCAGCCAAAGCCCCGATTTTCCCAGGGGTGAGAACTTCTCCTCTTTTAATCACAACAGTTCCTTTTTTTATGTCTTCTCCAGCCCTGGTAACATTCTCTCCTTTTCTTACAGGGCTATAGATTTTTACTGTCTCGCTCCCTTCCTCAACCTCTGTATGCTCCACCATCACAACGGCATCGCTTCCTTCTGGCATTGCAGCACCGGTTGCAATCTGGACGCAGGTGCCTCGCATCACATGGATTACTGGCATGTCGCCTGCATGCACCTCTCCAATTTTTCTCAATGTTATTGGCTCTATGGCTTTTGCACCAGCAGTCTCTTCTGCAATCACAGCATACCCATCCATTGCAGCACGGTTGAAAGGGGGTACATCCACTTGAGATACAATATCCTCTGCTAGCACCCGAAATCCTGCGTCTGCAATTCCTAATACCTCAACTCGCTCAACTTGTTTCAGATTTTCAAGCAGAAGCTTTTTTGCAGTGGCAAAGTCAATCACATTTTTCAGCAATTCCATGGCTTGCAGAGAGAAAGCAAACCCTTAAATTTTTCCCATTGTTAAGGAGTTGGGAACATGATTGATGTGCTCCGCTTGCTGATTGGAGTTTTCCTCCTATATTTTCTTCCCGGGTATACGATAGTCCAGTTTATGTTTCCAAGGAAGGGAGAATTTGACAGGGAATGGGACATTCTTTATCGCCTCGTTTTCTCTATTGGGGTGAGCATGGTCGTGGTTATCCTAATTGGTTGGTTTTTAGGTGCCTTGCCACCAGACCCCACGACAGGTAAGGGCTATTTTCAGGGTTCTGCAACTGGCTTTCCCTACATTGAACTTTCCATAATCACAGTTTCCGCTGTTTTTTTTGTTGCCGGCTGGTATAGAGGTGCCTATCCATGGCTCGGACGCATCCATCCGAAACTGGAAAGGAAGGCAAAAACACCAAAACAGGGACCTATCACAAAGGAGGACTTCCTGGATTTGCTTGCTGGTCTGGCTTCTGAAAAGGCAAAGGCAGAAAAACTGCTTCATATGTATGAGGAAAAGGAGAAAGTGAGCACAGGGGAGCGGAGAAAGTATTATAGAGATAAGATAAAGGAAACGAAAGCCAGAATAGAGGAACTCAATGCAAAGATAGAGGAAGTAGAGGAACGAAAAAATGCAGAAATCTATGAGTGAGAGGGAGTTCAGATACAAGCAAGTGATGGTTGTTAGAAAAGACCTGCGACTTTCAAAAGGCAAACTGGCAGTGCAAGTAGCCCATGCTGCAATTACTGCTGCTGAGCATTGCAAAAAACACAGGAAGGAGTGGTTTGAAAGCTGGTTTGCAGAAGGGCAGAAAAAGGTGGTAGTTGAGGTAGAAAATCTTGATGCATTGCTTTTTCATTACGAGATGGCAAAGAGGGAGGGATTGCCTGTTTCGTTGATAGAGGATGCTGGTCTCACAGAGATTCCACCTGGTACAATAACATGCATTGGCATTGGCCCAGCACCTGCAGAACTTGTTGATAAAATCACAGGTAAACTGAAATTGGTGTGAGAAACTACCACGGTACCTTTTTCTTTCCAAGTTTGTAACCAACGATGTTTATGCCACGGTGCAGCAAAGGGGTGACAATTAGAACCATTATCACTGCTGGCAAATTAAGGAAATGCGTTGCAAACCATTCCCAGAAGAAAAGCGCAAGCAGGAGCCAGGAAAAGAGAACAAAACCAAATTGGTCAAGAAGGAAGGCCTTATCCCCTCGTTCATAACCCAATCTTCGTTTTATGAAACTACCTATGGCATCGCCAGTCATTGAGCCAAAGCAGAGCGTAAGGCAGAGGAGCAACGCAGTTGTGGTGCTAGCAGAGTAGGGTGGGAGATAGGGATTTGGGTAGTAAGATGCTGCAAATTGCTCGATTAATCCAATTCCTGTGCCAAGGAGCGAAGCCCCTATGAAACCCCGCCAGGTTTTTCCATCTCCTAAGATTCTTCGCCCATCCCTGAAATTTTTTCCAAAATCCATTGGTGTGCCGCCCCCCACAAGTACAGCAAGGGAATTCACTGCATAACCTGGAAACATGAACCA
Organism: Thermoplasmata archaeon; assembly: GCA_038874435.1. Taxonomy (NCBI): domain Archaea; kingdom Methanobacteriati; phylum Thermoplasmatota; class Thermoplasmata; species Thermoplasmata archaeon. The sequence goes on along the minus strand of JAVZCK010000001.1, from coordinate 41,004 downwards.
GAATGCCTGTGCTGCAACTAGAAGGGCCGTGGTAAGATCCATATGAAACCTCAACATCGAACTTCCTCTTATTTTTTATTCCTGCATGAACTTCACAAACTCTTCCAATGTTCTGGGCTTCAGGGTATAATTGTGCAACCTTTCATGACCTATGGTTGAACTTGACATCTCTCCATAATCGTGTCCTGGATAGACCTGCACATCATCATCGAGTTTGAGAATTTTTCCAAAAAGAGAATAGTAAAGTTTTTCTGAGCTCCCTGTAGGCAAATCTGTTCTTCCACATTCACCAACAAAAAGGGTATCTCCTGTAAACAGCTTTCTATCTGCAAGTATGCAGATGGAGTCCTCAGTATGTCCTGGTGTGTGAAGAATTTTTATTTTAATTTTTCCCAATATCAGTTCATCCCCATCACTAACTCCGATGTGATGAAAAACCTTGCTATCTCTGTATGCCACAATTTTCGCTCCTAAGGTTTCTGCAAGTTTTTCGCATCCAGAACTATGGTCAAAATGTCCGTGGGTGAGAAAAATATATCTAACTCTAATTCCTGCCAGTTCCCTCTTTATTTCACTCATCTCACAGGAATCAACAATAAAGCCCTCTCCGGTCTCTGGCTCCCAGCAAACATAAACAAAATTCTCAAGTGTGCCAACTTTCAACTGCTTAACTTCCATCCTTTCCCTCAATTTTCTTAAGTTCTTTCTCTACTTCTTTTATAAGTGCATTGGCACCGATCTTCCTGTAGAATTCCAGTGCACTGTTAAAATACTTCTTCGCCTCATCAATTTTGCCCATTCCTGCATACACTCTGCCAATGTCCGATTCAACTTCCTTGATGTAGCTGGGGTTTCCAAGTGATTTATAGATTTCCAAAGTTTCGAGCATGAATCTCTCTGCCTCTGCATAGTTTTTAGCTAGGAGGTAAACCTCCCCCATACCCCACTTTGCATCCGCAATTAAGTCCTTACTCCCCGTGCTTTCGGCAAGATTTAAACTCTCCCTTGCATACTCAAAAGCCTTATCAAAATCACCCATATTCGCATATGTGATTGCAATTCTGTTTAAAACTCCAGTCATGTTAATTTTCTCTCCAATTCTCCTTGAAATTGCTAAGGATTTCTCATAAAACTCAAGTGCCTTTGGATAGTTCTCGAGAAATCTGTGAATCCAGGCAATATTTCTATATGCGAGCATCAGCATGGTGATATCACCAGTTCTCTCAGAAATTTCAATGTTTTTCAGATACAGTTCCATTGCTTTGTCTGTTTCGCCTCTTGGCACATGAATTACAGCAAGGTTATTGTTGATTGTAGCAATGCCTGAAAGGTCATCTAGCTCCTCGTAAATTTTCCTTGCCATCTCATAGTATTGAAGGGTTTTTTCCATTTCTCCTCTGTCATGTGCAATTATTGCTAGATTATTGTATGTGCTCGCCAGCCCTTTCTTGAGGTTGAGGCGTTTCCTGATTTCAAGTGATTTAAAAAGATATTCCTCAGCTTTATTTAGTTCCCCGAGGTCAAGTGAAAGCGTGCCCATTCCATGATAGGCATCGGCCAGAGTTCTTTCATCCCCAATTTTATTGCAGAGTTCTATGCATTTTTCAAAACAGGTCCTTGCCTTCTCAAAATTGCCTATGTGAAGGTAAACCACCGCGAGAGCTCTAAGAGCGGTAGCCGCGCCTTGCATACTGTTTGCATTCTCCATCAGTCGCCTAGCGTTTTCTAGGATGCTCAGAGCTTTCTCTGTCTCTCCCATCTCCTGGTATGGGTTGCTCATCTTGATGAAAATCTCAGCCTTTTCATAGTCTGTTGTTGCATTATTCAAAGCCTCCTCATAATGCGAAAGTGTTTTTCTGAGGTCGCCAAAGATGCTGTAGCAATCACCCAGCATCATGTGAACATTCTTTAGGGTCCTCTTCTTGGTATTCTCATCTTTGAGGTTCTGCACAAGCTTAAGAACTTGCTCACAATAGCTAACGCACTCCTTGCCGGCAAAATTTTTCAGAGAATGCTCTGCAATGCTTGTCAAATATTTTATCGCTTTCTCATTTTCGCCAGCAATCATGTAATGTCGTCCTATATCCGCATGAAATTTCACATCATTTCCATGCTTTTTCTCGATGATTTCCCCCACTTTCTTATGAAGGGTTCTCTTCCGCAAGCTAGAAAGCTCAGAATATACTACTTCATATACTGGGTTATGCATGAACCTAAATGCCTCTGAGTCACCAGGCATCTGTTCGAAAAATCTGAGATTTACTAAGCGTTCCAAAATATCTAGAAGAGTCTCTTCATCTATTCCCACAGTTTCCTTCAATATTTCATAATCAAACACTCTTCCGATCACTGCTGCAGACCAGAGAACCTTCATTTCATTCTCCTTAATCTCCTTTAATCGCATTGCAATAACAGATTTTACAGATGAAGGCATCTGCACTTTGTCTAGGGAGGTTGTGAGCTTCCTGGTCTTCACATCAAAAATTCCCTGTTCCTGGATTGCTTTGCTAACTTCTTCCACGAAAAGCGGATTTCCACCTGTCTTCTCATGCACAAATTCAACGAGTTCTTCCGGAATTTTCCAAGTTCCAAGGATGGCGCTCAAAATTTTTGAAATATCCTCTCGTTTCAGAGGGTGAAGGTAAAGAGTATTTACATTCTTTTCAAGGGCGAGATTTGAAAGAAATTCGTCAAATTGGGGACTGCCCATAGTTCGCACATAATCATCAGGGTATGCACCAATCAGAATCAGGTTGAGATTCCTTACATTTCTCGCTAGATAGAGGAAAACACTTAAAGTGCCCGTATCTGCCCACTGGATATCATCAATAATTAACATCACTGGCTGTTTCTCTGAAATTTGGGAGAATCTACGCATTATCGCCTCCATCATTCTTATTTTCTCACGGGTAAAGCCAATGAGCTCTACTTTTTCTTCTCGATCAGTTCCGACCAATCCTGTTGGCACATATTTTGAGGTTTCATCAGGTATAGTGGAGTACTTCTCAAATGCTTCAATGACTGGGAGAAAAGGGACTGCCTTTTCATCTATGCATCTCCCAAGCATCACTGCATAACCAAGTTTTTCCGCGATTCTAGAGGCCTCCTGAATTAACCTTGTTTTGCCCACTCCCATCTGACCGGTTATTATGTACACATTACCTGCTTTAGTTTCTTTAGTTTTAGTTAATGCATTCTTGAGTATATCCAGCTCCTTTTCCCTACCAACAAAAGGTATCTCCATGCGCTGTGTAACGACTTCTCATAGATTAATTTAACTCATAGGACTTTCTTGCACCATTGAGAAAACCCTTATCTACTACTCCCAATTTAGCTTCGGTGGTAAAATGATAACCGAGGAAAAAATAAAGGAAGCGGTTGTTGGGTTGTTGCAGAGGGCTTCGACTACACTGCCATCCGATGTTCTTGCTGCGCTGAGGGATGCTTATGAGAAAGAAGAGTCCCCGCCTGCAAAAATGCAGCTCAAGGCAATTTTGGACAATGTAGACATTGCTGGTAAGATGACGAAACCCATATGTCAGGACACAGGAGTACCCCTGTTCTATGTGAAGATTGGGAAGGTAGAACACGGAGACATTGGGAAGGCAATAAATGAGGGTGTGTCGGATGCTACAAAGATTGTGCCACTTAGACCCAATGCAGTACATCCATTGAGTAGAAAAAATCCTGGCAACAATGTGGGCAGAAATATGCCCTATGTAAATTACAAAGTTATATCTGAGCCATACATGGAAATAATTGCGTTTCCGAAAGGGGCTGGCTCTGAAAACATGAGTGCTTTGGGCATGCTTGTACCTTCACAGGGTGTTAAGGGAGTTAAAGAATTCGTGCTGAACACTGTAGTAAAGGCGGGAAGCAATCCTTGTCCTCCAACAGTAATTGGTGTGGGTATTGGCGGTTCTGCGGACATCTCAATGAAGCTTGCAAAGGAAGCTCTGCTGAGACCCATCACGCAGAGACATGAAGAACCAGAGATTGCAAAACTTGAGGAGGATTTGAAGGAGGCTTTGAACATGCTGGGCATAGGACCAATGGGACTAGGAGGCAAGGCCACAGTGTTAGGTGTGAATGTAGAGTATGCCTACTGCCATACTGCTAGCTTACCTGTTGCAGTCAATGTTCAGTGCTGGGCTGCAAGAAGGGCAGGATGCAGAATATATTCTGATGGAAAGATTGAGTATTTGTGAGGAGGTGGATTGAATGGAATATCATCTTAAAACACCATTGAGCATGGAAGATGTAAAAAAGCTGAAGCTTGGAGACATTGTCTATCTATCTGGCAGAATTTATACTGCAAGAGATGAAGCGCACATGCACATTCTCTCTGACATTAATAAAGGAAAGCAGATTCCCATAGAGTTGAAGGGAATGGCGATTTACCACTGCGGGCCAATTGTGAAGAAAATAAGTGAGGGCAAATGGGAACTGGTAGCTGCTGGCCCAACAACAAGTTCAAGAATGAATTCTCTTGAACCAGAGTTCATTGAGAAAACAGGTGTGAGAGCCATCATAGGTAAAGGTGGAATGAACAAAGGAGTAAGCGACGCAATGGCAAAGCATGGTTGCGTTTACCTTGCATTCACTGGTGGAGCAGCAATCTTAGCTGCAAAAGGATTGAACAAAGTTGAAGGTGTCTACCTAGAAGAACTCGGAATGCCTGAGGCTGTCTGGATTATGAATGCAGATGACTTTGGTCCGCTTGTGGTCGGAATTACCGCGAATGGAGAGAATATGTTTCTGAAACTTGCTGATGAAGTAAAGAAAAATGAGGAAATGGCAAGAAAGAAACTTGGATTATAGATGAAAGAGATTTCAGAACTATGCCTACCTGATAAGGTAAAGCAGCTATTTATCGCTCAGGGAATCCGTACTCTCTATCCTCCCCAAGAGCTAGCGATAGAACCCGCACTTGCAGGTAAGAATGTAGTCGTAGCAGTGCCTACCGCTTCTGGTAAATCCCTGATTGCTTATTTGACTATCGCAAAGGGATTTGTAGAGGGAAAGAAATCAATATACATTGTGCCCCTTCGCGCCCTTGCCAATGAAAAATACGACGACCTGAAAATTCTTGAAAAGATTGGTGCAAAAGTCGGGATTTCTACAGGTGACTACGATGCTGCAGACGAGAAACTGGAAGAGATGGATATTGTGGTGATGACTGCAGAAAAGGCAGACGCGTTACTGCGACACCATAACTCGTTGTTGGAAGATGCAAGCATTGTAGTAGCTGATGAGGTGCATCTTCTTGCTGACTGTGACAGAGGCCCAACTATGGAAATCCTGCTTACAAACTTTCTTTTAAGAAAAAATGTGCAGATTGTAGCGCTCTCAGCCACTGTAAACAACTCTGCAGAACTTGCAGCATGGCTAGATGCAGAACACATTTCAATGAATTGGAGACCTGTAGTTCTGAAAGAAGGCGTCTTCTACAGAAATATGCTTTTCTACAAGGACGGAACCCATAGGGAATTGATTTCAGAGGGAGATGCAATAGTTGCGCTCACAACTGAATGCATACGCAATGGAGGTCAGATGCTGATATTCACAAATACTCGGAAAAGTAGTGAAACCACTGCAAAGCAGCTCTGCAAAGTTGTTAGAAAAGAATTAGATGACGATACCCTTAACGAGCTTAAAAAAATTGCTGAGGAAATTAAGGATGCGGACCACGAAACCACGAGCACGCATGAAAGTTTAGCAGGGTGTGTATTGAATGGTTGTGCCTATCACAACGCTGCTCTTACGAACAACATTAGAAGAATTGTAGAACAGAACTTCAGAAAGGGACTCATAAAGTGCATTGTAGCCACACCTACACTGGCGGCGGGAATAAACCTACCTGCAAGAAGGGTGATTGTGAAAGAGGTCTGGAGATACTCTTCCTTTGGTAGAGCTGCGCTGCCAGTGATGGAAGTAAAACAGATGTGTGGTAGAGCTGGAAGGCCAAAGTATGACAAAGAGGGTGAGGCAATTTTACTTGCAAAAAACCCAGAGCATATGGAGGAACTTTTCAATAAATACATCAATGGAGAGATTGAAGATGTGGAGTCAAACCTTTCCTCAACTAGTGCAATGCGAAAACATGTTCTGGCTCTAATTGCGACAGGAAGAGTAAGAAACCTTCAACAACTTGAGGATTTCATCAGCCACACATTTCTTGCTCATCAGGGAAATCTCAGTGGACTTGATGCTGTTCTACAGGATGTCATTAATTTCTTATCCGCGGAGGAATTTATTCGTATATTCGGAGATGAGTTCCAGCCAACGCTATTCGGCATTAGAACGAGCGAACTTTACATAGATCCCGTAACTGCTGTGCTCTTTAGAAACTCAATGCTCAAAAAGAAACCACTTTCAAATGTAGCCGTTTTCCATACAATTTCACTTTCGCCAGATATGGAGACGCTCATCGTAAAAAGAAAGGACAGTTTGTGGCTTGAAAATTTTTTCCAGGAATGGCATGACTTGCTCTTCCTAACACCAGATGATGGCATTGAGGAGATTTATCACTACAGTGCAGTGAAGACCGCTGCATTTCTGCATGATTGGGTCCATGAAATGCCTGAAGATGCTATAATTAAAAAGTATGACATTGGACCTGGCGATGTCCACAACAAAATTGAACTTGCAGAATGGCTGCTCCATGCCTACAGAGAACTTTCTAAACTTTTTATTCAGGCATGGTTTAGACCCTTAGATGAGTTGTTAGTGCAAGTTAAATATGGAATAAGGCCAGAACTTCTGCCGCTTGTTGAGTTACCTGAGATTGGTAGAGTGAGAGCGAGAAATCTTTACAGGGCGGGAGTAAAAAGCAAGGAAGATTTGAGAAATGCAAGTGTTGAGTTTTTGGCTAGCATTGATGGGATTGGAAAGAAGTTGTCTGTGCGATTAAAAGAGTATGTAAAAGAGACAAAAGTAGAGGAAAGAAAGAAAGGGCAGAGAACACTGGATTCGTTCTAAATTGAGCATGCCTCAAGAAAGATTTATATATTTTCTAGCATTGAGCAAAATGGTGAAAATATGGATTGCACTAGAGCCTTATCGGCTTTTTTGTTTGCAACGCTGTTAATCAGTGTTGTGGGTGCTGTGGTATCTAGTGAAGGAACAGCAGAGTTCAAAAATCCGATGCAAAACATACAGCGACTGGATGATTATGTGAAGGGAACTACCCATGCACCGATCCACATAAATGGCGATGCCGACTTTGTAGCCCAGGCAACAAGTGAGGGTTGGTCAGGAGATGGAAGTCAAAACAATCCTTACATCATTGCCGCCTATGACATCGACGGAGCTGGGGGTTCGTTCTGCATATGGATAGAGAATACGAACCTGTATTTCGTCGTTAAGGACTGCAATGTGTACAATGCCACCAGTTCCTCACCGATTGGTGCTGGAATTACCCTTAACAATGTTACAAATGGAAAGCTGGAAAATAACCTCTGCAACAACTCGAAAATTGGCGTCTACATTTACGGAAATAGTGTGAACAATTTCGTGGTCAATAATACTATTACTGGAAACTCTAAGCACGGGATTTACATTGAATACGGGCTCTCAATAGTTATAGACAACAACACCGTTTCACAGAACTCTGCGTCTCCATGGCGTGGGAAGTACGACTTTTTCGGCATTGGCTTATACTACACGAATGCAAGCACAATCACTAACAACACAGTGTTCAATAACTCCTTCAACGGCATAGGGCTGCTTTACTCCAATTCAAACACAATTGCCAAAAATAACATCTCCAACAACGGAATTAGCAACGGATATGATATTGCAATGGAATACTCAGATACGAACACAATTGCGAATAACTCAGTAAATGGTAGTTTTGCTCTCTCTTACTCTGCCCATAATCTGATTGAAAACAACAACTTTACATCCTCCATATCGGTTGGAGGTGACGATAACATCATACGAAATAACTCAGCATCAGGTGGAAGTATATCGGGCAACAGAAACATCGTAGAGGGGAATACCATTGTCTACTCTAAATCTACTACATCCTCTTCTGGAGCGTACGCATCTGGAATTGGAATCTACGGCACGGAAAATATTGTAACAGGAAACCATATCAATGTTAGTGCAAACACAACCTCTAGCGGTATCGCAAGTGCTTATGCTATTTATGTTGGTGGATTAAACAACACCATATCTCTAAACGACATTCTAGTTCTAGCTGAAACAAAGAGTAGTGCATCCTCCTATGGTTACGGGATAATTGTTGAGGCAAACAACAACACAATCTCCCAGAACCAAATTGCAGTGACATCAAAAAGTACAGGTGCGGCAGGAGGTAAGCCGTATGGGTATGGTGTCTTCATTCAAGGAAACAACACAACAATCTCTCAGAACCAGATATTTGCAGATGTATATGCTACAAACACTATGTTGGTCTATTCATACTGGGTGTATCTAAACAACACATTCAATGCTAAGGTTCTTTACAATACAATAAATGGCACGATTGCAATCCTTTATCTTAACAGCATCAAAGGGATATACATGAGCAATTCCAGTAGTAGCCATATCGTAGGAAACACTGTTTTCCGCGACATTTACATAGAAAATTCACAACTCATAGAGATAACTTCAAACCAGTTATCTGGAGACCACAAATACGCAATCAATCTGTATTATACAAACTACAGCAACATTGTCGGAAATATTCTATCGAATATCTCCGGTGACTCCATGAGAATTGAAAACACTAACAACAACACAATTCATGGGAATACAATCTTCAACTCCGGTAAAATAGATGTGCTATCGTCTGTGGACACCATCATATCTAACAATAACATCCATAACACCACACCGAATGGGGCCATGATATCATTATCTCAATCGAGCCGCACAATTATCCGAGAAAACACTATCAGAGATATTGCTGTCTCTGGTGGAACACCAATCTCATTGTACGCCTCTTGCTATAACACAATTGATGGAAACGAAATTGACAACATTTCTGGGAACGGTGGAAACGGTATTTTCTTGACGATGGGCTCGCATTGGAACACAATAAAGAATAACAACATCTCAAACTGCAACAATGACGGAATTGCCATCTATTACTCGGAGAATAACACTATCACATACAACAATCTTTGCAACAACTCAGCGTATGGCATATTGATCTATGAGGCCACAAACAACACAGTTCAGTACAACAATTTCTATGGAAATAACGGTGCGGGCAAGGGTGTAACTGGGCCTTGTCAGGCGTCAGACAACAAGGGAGGAAACAACTGGAATGGAAACTACTGGAGCAACTGGGATGGAACAGGGGCTTATCCAATTGATGGTGGTGCGGGTGCAAGTGACAATTCCCCGCTTGTTAACCCAGTAACAAGTGAACTAACGCCACTGACAATCCTTGTAATAGGACTTCTGTGTATACTACCAGTGTTGAGAAAGAAAAAATTCTAAATTCTTTTTTTTTTAATTTTTTAGTTTTTTACTCTCTCATCATTTTGTAAGACACAATCGCTCTCTTTGCTGCAAGAACCTCATCAACCCGTTTCACTGCAGTGTTGTGCGGTGCGGTCTTCACAAGCTCCGGTGGTTCATTCAGAATCGTAGCAAGTGCGTCGCAGAAGCGGTCAATTTCGTCCTTGCTCTCTGTTTCAGTTGGCTCAATCATAATTGCTTCCTCTACTAAATGCGGAAAGTAAATAGTTGGAGCATGGAACCCATAGTCCAGAAGCCGTTTTGCCACATCTGTGGTTTTAAGCCCTTTTTTCTTCAGCTCTGCACCGCTTAGCACAAATTCATGCTTTCTGAGTTTTGCATAGGGCATGGGCAAGAGCTTTGAGAGTTTTGCAGCCATGTAATTGGAATTAAGTACAGCTCTTTCAGTTACTTTTGTAAGCCCGTTGCCTCCCAGCATCTTAATGTAAACATATGCTTTCACCATCACTCCAAAATTTCCATAGAACTCACTCACTTTTCCGATGCTCTTTGGATAATCATAGGAAAACCTGTATTTGTTGCCCTCTTTCAACACCCTCGGCACCGGAAGATACGGCTCCAAAAATGCCTTTACAGCTACGCCACCAGCACCGGGACCTCCACCACCGTGTGGTGTGCCAAATGTTTTGTGCAAATTGAAATGCACAATGTCAAAATTCATTTTGCCTGGCGAGGTTTTGCCCATGATTGCATTCAGATTTGCACCATCGTAGTATAGCAAAGCCCCCACATCATGCACACATTTTGCAATCTCTAAGATGTTGTTTTCAAAGATGCCGAGTGTGTTGGGATTTGTTATCATGAAGGCGGCTGTATTTTTGTTGAGAGCACTTTTGAGCGCCTCAATGTCCACACAGCCATCCTTCGAGGGAATTTCAATTACATTGAAACCAGCCATCGCAGCACTAGCTGGATTTGTGCCATGAGCCGTATCTGGCACAATCACATTCTTCCTTTCCTCACCCTTATCTCTGAAGTATTCACGCACAATGCACATGCCTGTAAATTCACCATGGGCTCCTGCAACTGGCTGGAGAGAGACAGCATCCATATCTGAAATTTTACAGAGCATTTCCTGGAGTTCATACATAATCTGGAGTGCTCCCTGCACCGTATCCTCTGGCTGGAGAGGGTGAAGCATTGTTACAGCCTCGTGCTTCGCAAACCTCTCGCAGATTTTTTTGTTGTATTTCATTGTGCAAGAGCCGAGTGGATAAAAGCCAGTGTCAACACCATAATTCATCTCTGAAAGCCGCACAAAGTGTCGCATTACCTCGCCCTCTGTGACATCTGGAATTTTTGGTTCCTCAGCTCGGAGAAGTTCCTCTGGAAATGCAAAATCAATTTTTGACTTCTGCCTTTCTGAGGTGTCCTTATACTCAAAGATTAGCTTTTCATCAAACCTTGCCTGGCGATACATTTCATGCACCCCCGTGAGTTTGCGAATATTTTTTGCAAAGTCCTGCAAATTTTTCAATCTCCTCATCTGTGTTCATCTCTGTCACAGCACAGAGAATTCCATTTTCAATGCCAAGCCCTTTTTCTAATGGAATTCCTGCCAGGACGCCATGCTCCTTTGCAAACGCAAGAAAGTCCGTGTCCATCAGATAAACAAATTCATTGAAGATTGTCCCCTTCTCAAATTTCAGCTTGACACCTGTTTCCCTCAACTTTGCCTGGAGTTTTCTTGCATTTTTCATTGATGCTATTGCCACTTCCTTCAATCCAGTTCTTCCCATCAAGGATACATAGGCAAGGGAGGCAATGGCACTTAGCGTTTCATTGGAACATATGTTGGATGTGGCTTTTGCCCTTCTTATGTGCTGTTCCCTTGGCTGGAGGGTGAGACAGAAAGCCATCCTGCCCTCGCTATCATGGGTGTAGCCCACAATCCTACCAGGCATTTTCCAGAGATGGGCTTTTTTTGCTGCAAAGATGCCTGCAAGTGGGCCTCCGAATGTGGGCCCAGCACCAAGCAGGGAATTGCCAATAACGATATCGGCTCCGTATTCTGACGGAGGTTTCACCACTGCCAATGAAAGAAGGTTTACACCCACAACTAATGGGACATTGCAAATTTCCCGCACCGCCTTCAGCTCTGTCTCAAAACAGCCGAAGTAATTCGGATTCTCAATGTACACACCACAGGTTGCTGTGCTCACCTTTTCTTTCAGTTTTTCTAAATCTATCGTCCCTGTGTCTTCCCTAAATGGCACCTCGACAATTTTCAAGCCCATTCCTCTCGTGTAGTTGGAAAGGACTGATTTTTTCGAACTGGAAATTGCAGAAGGAATAATGAACTCGCTCCCATCTTTTATTCGTCTCGCCATTAGGGCAGCTTCCCCAAGTGCGGTTGCAGCATCGTACATTGATGCATTGGCACAATCCATACCAGTGAGTTCGCAAACCATGCTCTGATACTCAAAAATTGATTGCAAAACACCCTGGCTGATTTCCGCCTGATAGGGAGTATAGGCAGTGTAAAACTCCTGTCTTCCGATAATTTCATTCACCGCTTCAGGCACATAATGGTTGTAGATTCCGCCACCCAAAAAACTTGCAAAATCAGTTAACTTCCTGTTTTTCTGGAGAATTGCTCTGATTTCACGCTCAAGCGAAATTTCATCAATACCATCGGGCAACTGCAGTTGTGTCCTCACTTCTTTTGGAATGTCTGAAAATAAATCCTCTAAAGAACCAACCCCAACCTCTGCCAGCATTTTATGAATTTCATCCATATTTATCACGATTTCCCCCTATGCTATGAACGGTATAAGGTTTTTGGCGGTTTCAATTCCAAAACAAACCTTGAAAAAATTGGTGCAAAATAATAGAGAAAAAAAAGAAGTTTAGTTTCCAGCTGTCACCGTCAGGGTGAATGCACCTGTGCCTCTGTAGGAGTAAACCAGAATGTAGTATGTGCCTCCTGCATTCGTAATTTTTATGGTTTCTGTGCTTGTGCTGGACACACTTCTGTAGTCGTATTTTGTCGTTGAGGGCAAAGAACCTGCTTTCACATAGAGGTCAAAATCAGCATTGGATGGACCATTGAGCTTAATTGTCAGATTCCCCGGCTGGAAGAAGTAGATTGAGGTCTGGAAATACACTTTTTGGTTCACTGCATCAATTCTGCTACCAACTGTATTGCCTGCTGGCACAGTAAACACAGTCTGGTTCTCAATCTTAGCCACACCATCACCTGGAATAACACTCAACGTGAATTCACCGCTACCAGCGTAAGCATAAACCATCATGTACATGTTACCACCAGAGCAATAAACAATTTCACTGCTACCTGCACCAGTAGAGCGGTAAGTGTAATCTGCCTTGGTGGGAATACCGTCAATTTTCACATAGAGGTCAAAGTCAGCATTCGCAGGACCATTTAGAGTTATTTTCACAAAACCTGGTACAACAAAAATTACCGTGCTTTTGAAGTATTTTGTCTCGTTCTGGGCAAGGGTATCTGTTATGCTCCCACCTGCCTGGATTTCCGTAACATTTGATTCATGTGAGCCCGCAATTTCAACAATTGCTGTGAGTGTGAACTGGCCAGAGCCAGAATATGCATGGACCATTATGTAGTACTTACCAGGAACCAGCTGCGGGTTTGTGTTGGCGTTCAGCACAACCTTTTCCTGGGCTGTGTTTGTGTAACCCCTTGCATCATAGCTTGAGGTTGTGGGCTTGGTCTCTCTTTTCACATAGAGGTCAAAATCAGCATTGTTTGGTCCTGAGAGAAGCACTGTCAAGGCAGTGCCGCTTCTTGGCACATCAACAGAGAAATACTGCTTACTGCCCGCAGATGCAGAGCCAGTGTATGGAGTTCCCGCAGTTAGTGTAATTACATCTTCACCTGAACTGCTTCCTTCAACAGTTGCAGAAATTGTGTAACTGCCCAAACCCTTATAGTCATAGACCATCACATAATAGATTCCAGAAGGATTGCTCACTGATAGTGTTTCGTCAGCAGAGCTTGTGTAAGCCCTGGCATCATAGCTTGAGGTTGTGGGCTTTGCTCCCTTCTTTATGTAAAGGTCAAAATCCACACCAGAAGTATTAGGTCCATCAAGTCCGATTTTTAACTTACTGCCAGAATTTACTTCCACCCTGTAATAGTCCTTCTTTCCCGCTCCTGATAAACTCCCAGAAAGAGAACTACCTGGAACTAAGTCCCTTTCCACATCGTCAGCAGCACTATTCTGGAACATCACAGCACTTACTGCTATGCTCACACATGCAATTCCGAGGAGCACAGCAAGAATTTTTTTTGCTCTTTCACTTATTCTCTGCATTCAGCCACCTCCAAGGTGTTTCTTGAAATTCCGAGATTATGGAAGTATATAAAATTAACTATTGTCTGTAGTTACTAGATACTCTTTCCCACTGGCTCATTCATCCATAATAGAGATACCATGCCCCTACAACGCCATCAATTATGAACTGCACTGCAACCCCTGCAAGAATAAGACCCATAATTCTTGAGAATGCAAGGATGCCAATTCTCCCAGCCCTTGCAAAAATTTTATCTGCAATTGCAAGAAACAGGTATGCAAGAATGCAAACAATTGCTATAGACCCAATTATTATTCCATAGCCAACTGGTGCGAAGTCAGTGCGCTGAGCGTAGGTGACATAAATCATCACGGTGGTGATTGCACCTGGACCTGCAAGCAACGGCACACCCAAGGGCACGATGCCTATTTCCTCCCTTGCAAGTGCTTCCTCCTTGTCCTTCTCAGTGATTTTTGTTTTTGATTTTTCACCTTGCAGCATCTCAAAGGCGATTGTGAAGAGCAGCAGACCCCCAGCAATCTTGAAAGCGTGGATTGTAAATCCAAAAACTCTGAAAATGTATTCTCCAAGAAGTGCAAAGATGACTAAAACTGCAAAGGCAACAATCACAGAACGCAAAATAATAATGTGTTTCTCTTGCTTGTTGTAACCCTCAGTCAACGACACGAAGAATGGAATTACCGCAAGAGGGTCAACTATGGCGAAGATGCTTGCGAATGTAGCAAGTGCAAAACCGATGATCTCTGCGATGCTCATTGGACGGCTTAAGTAAGGCGGTTATATTTAAATATGTTGTTAGCTATTGCATTTTATTATGGGCGTATGGCTTAGTCAGGATATAGCACTGGCCTCCTAAGCCAGCGGTCGAGGGTTCAAATCCCTCTACGCCCGTGTAAAACCTTACTACTCTATTGTACGAAACAACCAGCTCATGCTGTTCTCTGCTTTCCATACTTTTATATCAGTAAAACTTGCAAAAATGATCAGTAATCCATCTATTGGTTTTTGATTTTTTTCCTCCTCACCGCAAATACTCTGCTGTGAGACCCATTCTTGGAATAGAGTTTCATAATAAGTTTATACTTCTTTTAAAAATATAACAAAAAAATATAGCAGGCCGAAATGTTTATATATGACGCAGATGATACACATAATGCATACAAAATGCATACAAAATGCAACGGGGTGTAAAAAATGATGATGGCTCTACTCATCTGGAGAAAATACGAAAAAGGAGGTGAAACATGGCAGAAGAAGTACCGCTAGAGGGGTGCAACTGCATAAACTGCCGACTGGCTAGAATGGAACTCAAACTTACAGAGATCGAAAAAGAAATCACAAAGATTCTAGACAGTGAGCAGTCGAAAGATGTTGCGCCTGGCAATCGCTCAAAGTAAAGTTATTTTCTTACTAGATCAAAAATTTTTTCCGCAATCTTTTCTTTTGTGCCTGCAATTCTCGTAGCACTGCCATTTTTATCAATCAGAAATACTTCTCCCGTTTCAGTTCCTACATTCGATAGGGTGTTCGCACAAATGAAGTCAATGTCGTTAGCTTTGAGTGCAGCAAATGCACGATTTATTAGTTGTTTTTCAGCAGCAACTGGCTCTGCCTTGAAACCCACTATCAAAGCTCTACTGCGCTTCCTTAAATGATTTAATACTTTGGGAAGGGGTTTCAACACAATTCTGTGTTCCCTGTTCGAAGGCAACTTCCCTTCTTTCGTGTCTACAGTAAAGTCAGAGAGGGCTGCAGGCACAAAAATATAATCATAATCCAACTTTTTCAGTTTTGCCAGCAAGTCCTCTACAGTTGTAAATCTGGTTATCCTGATGTACGGAGGCAAGTTAACTTCGATTCTACCTGCTAGAAAATCTATCTCTGCACCCCTCAGAAATGCCTCCCTTGCGATAGCCAAACTCATTTTTCCAGTGGAGAGGTTAGTGAGAACCCGCATTTCGTCAATTGGTTCATAAGATGCCCCACCAATGACAAGCACTTTTTTCCCTACGTAATCCCTCTTTCCAATCAACCTTATCACATTTGCCACAATTTCCTCAATCTCTGGGAACTTGGCCTTATGCTCAGAAATTCTCGGTTCGACAAAGTTTACCCCAAGTTTTTTGAGTTTTCCAATGTTTTCCTTAAGCACTGGATGTGAATACATTGTTTCATGCATCGCAGGAACCACAAGCAAAGGAATGCCTGTACCGATCGCAGTTGTTGCAAATGTAGTTACTGATGTGTCGTCAATCCCACAAGCAATTTTAGAAATTGTGTTTCCAGTGGCTGGCGCAATCAGAAGAAGGTCTGCTTTTTCGGGCCTTGCACCACAGTACATAACGTGCTCTACATTACCTGTAATTTCTGTTACTGGAGGAATGCCCGTAGCAAAATGCAAACTCTCAACTCCAATAATCCCCGTTGCAGCTTTGCTCATCACTGGGATTACAGTCGCACCATGTCTTATTAGCTCCCTTGCAAGTTTTACAGTTTCCACGGCCGCAATGCTACCAGTAACTCCTAACACAATCTTTTTTCCCGCAAGTTTATCAGACTTTACACCTTCTATGTCCTTTGCCGGGTGCATTTCTTCACTTCGGTGCAAACTTACTGGCTATTTTCTTATACACTTCCGATGCTTTCAGCACATCCTCTAGCTTCACATATTCATTTACATGATGGGAAACTTCCTCATCGCCGCAACCAAATAGAACAACATTTCTGTTTACTTCATAGTACTTAACAAGTTCTGAAGTGTATTTCAGACCCACGAGCTCCGTCTTAGCAATTTCAAGAGCACTTGTAATTACTTCTGACTTTGGGTCAATTTCTATTGCTGGCAACTCGAACATCTTGTTTAGCACGAACTGTTTCTTTGCAGTGTGCATGTGTTTGCTGAGGGCTTCATAAATGCTCTTAACCGTATGGGGTGGCGGGAACCGAACATCAATCATTGCAGTGCATTTGTCTGCAACCACATTAACTTTCTCCCCTCCAGATATTGTGCCTATGTTGATTGTCACACCACCTAGCTGAGGGTGCTGAATAGTGTCTTTGAATGTTTCGAGCGTTCTCAGCACCTTCATCATCTTCAAAATTGCATTTTCCCCAAGATGAGGCATTGCACCATGAGCTGCCTTTCCTATCGTCTCTATCTGGAGAAACATTAAACCTTTCTCAGCGTAACCCACATTTAGATTTGTGGGCTCACCTATCACAATTACAGGTGCATTCCTGATTGCTCTTGCCCTACACAAGGAGGATGCTCCTCGCATGGTGGTCTCCTCATCTGTAGTAAGCGCGATTGCAAAAGGAATCTCTCGTTTCACCAATTCACTAACTGCATTAAGCATAGCAGTAACCGACCCCTTCATATCTGCTGCACCGCGTCCATACATTTTGCCATCTACGGTCTGAGCTTGAGTATAGGTCCAGAATTCACCGATTGGGCAAGTATCTAAATGCCCTGCGAAAACCACACCACCCTCCCCATATTCTACGAGGATTGCAGGAGAGCTGTCATCACCATACTCAGTAACCTTCAAATTCAGCGGGGAGAGGTAATCAACAACATATCTTATTATATCTGCTTTCTCTTCCTCTAGATAGGACTTGAAGCGTATTAAATCTGCCAGTGTATCTGTAATCTGTTTTCGCATGCTTACCCGTTATAACAACTGATTAATTAAAACTTTTGAAAGCGGTGCACCTCCTAGAGGAGATCGTAAAGACATATCATTGTAAATCTTTGAGCACTGAGAGTACAAAATCTTCCGCAAGGGTAAGGGTCTTCGCAATCTCACAAAAGATTTAAATACTCCACTTCCATAATGTGTTGTTGGATGGGGTGCATTCTCTCCCTAGTGGAAAGAGTGCAGGACTCCAGGAGGAAATGGATATGAAATCAATAATAAGTGAAGCCTTATCCAGGCATGAGGAAGCAAAAAAAGCAGAGACACAGCAGCAGAATGCGCCGGTGACAACTCCAGATGATGAGGTAATTCGTCAACTTGCAGAAAGTCTGAAAGTGAGCATAAAGATTGTTGGCTGTGGTGGCGGTGGCTGCAACACGATAAATAGGTGTGTGGAAGAAGGAATCTCTGGTGCGGAGATGTGTGCGATTAACACCGATGCAAAGCATCTCCTAGCCATAAAATCACCTAGAAAGATTTTGATCGGGCAGAGAACAACTCGAGGACTAGGTGCAGGAGCAAGACCAGAGATCGGTGAGGAAGCAGCTAGAGAGAGTGAAAACGAGATTAAGCAGTTTCTTGCAGGAGCCAACATTGTATTTGTCACAGCAGGCATGGGTGGAGGCACCGGTACTGGCTCAGCCCATTTTGTAGCGAAGCTCGCAAAGGAGATGGGTGCACTGGTGCTCGGTGTAGTCACATTACCCTTCTCTTCTGAAGGCACAGTTAGGATGGAGCAGGCAAAAGACGGGCTCGAGAGATTGAGAAGAGTATGCGACACCACGATTGTGATTTCGAACGACAAGTTACTGGAACTTGTTCCGAGGTTACCATTAGATGCTGCATTCAAAGTTGCTGATGAAATTCTGATGACTGCAATCAAGGGCATCACAGAGATTCTGACTAAGCCAGGACTTGTAAATCTTGACTATGCAGACCTGCTCACTGTGATGAAAGATGGTGGTGTTGCCCTCATTGGTCTCGGTGAGTCAGAAAAGACCACTGACAGAGTTACGGAAGCTGTGGAAATGGCACTCACATCTCCTCTGCTAGGGAACATTGACCTGAGTCAGGCACAGGGAGCACTTGTGCGAATAACTGGTGGCAGTTCAATGAGTGTAAGCGAGGCACAGAAGGCCTCTGAGCTTGTCAATTCGAAGGTTAGCAAGAGGGCAAGAATAATCTGGGGCGCATCAATTGATCCCACACTCGGAGATAAGATCCAAGTCCTGCTCATCATCACAGGTGCAAAATCACCGTCACTGTTGGGCAAGGACAAAGGCGGATATGCAGTCGGAGAAAGTGACGATACGATTGATCTGATAAGGTAAAAATTTTTACCATTCTTTTTAATTTTTCATGACTGTAAAGGACAAAGTGGGCAGGAGGAGATATGTGGTTTTCAGGCTGAGCATAGGAGGTACTGGGAACCCCAGGAAGGATGTAGAGAAACTTATCAATCAGATTCGTAAAGATTTCAAAAGTGTCCAACTGATCCAGATTAAGAACGGTTTAGGCATAATAAGGGTGCTTCATTTTGAGATGAATGGAGTAATTAACGCTCTGAATGTAAAATATCAGAATCTGAGCATAGAAACGATTGCCACAGCTGGCACGATTAAAAAAGCCAGAGAAATTATTGCGAAGAAGTGGGGAAATGCAGATTTGCGGAATTGATGAGGCTGGCCGTGGGCCAGTAATTGGTCCGTTGGTTGTGGCGGCGGTTTGTGTGCACGATGATGCAGAGCTAAAGAAATTGGGTGTGAGAGATTCAAAAAAACTCCAGAGGAAAAAAAGAGACGAACTTGCGGGATTAATTGAGAAAGTTGCCATTGTAGAAACCATTGTGCTAGAACCAAAAGAGATTGATGATCTGATGGACATTCTCAATCTGAATTACATTGAGGCAGGAATATTCGCCAAGCTGATTGACAAATTGACCCCTGATGTGGTCTATGTAGACGCTGCAGATGCAAATGAAGAGCATTTCAGACAAATGATTGATGAGCGATGCACATGGAAATGCAAAATTGTGGCAGAGCATAAGGCAGATGAGAAGTATCCTGTAGTTTCTGCGGCCTCAATAATCGCGAAGGTGAGGAGGGATGCGGCAGTGGACAAAATCAAAAAGGAAATCGGCATTGACTTTGGAAGTGGGTATCCAAGTGACCCTAGAACCGTTAAATATCTTCAAAATATCATTGCAGAGCACAGACCTTTGCCCAAATTTGTGAGAAAGCACTGGAGCACGGTTTCAAAAGTAAAAGATGAGATTTCAACTAAAAAGCTGGAGGAATTTAAATGATTGAGGAGATTTTCAACCAGATAATTCAAAAATTCAACGAGAAGGCGAGCAAGGATGCAGGTATCCAGGAAGAACTTGAAGGAATTGAACGCAAAATCCAGATTGAACTAGACGATGGTAGGGTTTATACCACATTGCTTAGGGACTGTAAGTTAACACCACTTTCTAAAGAAAGATTTGATAATCCAGACATGAGAATAATCTCAAGCGAAGCCACTATTCAGCAACTCTGGAACAGGGAAATTGGGCCCTGGAAGGCAATGGTTACTGGCAAACTGAAAATAATTGGGACTTTGGAGGACAAGGTTAGATTAAGAAAACTGCTTGGCGATTAAACGAGAAGGAAGTAGGCCACAAGCATTACTACTCCAATGAAGATGAGCAATGTGCCAACTTTGACAAGGCCACCTCTCTTAATAAAACGTAAAACTCTTTCCTTCATTTCTTCTCTACCTTTTTCTTAACTGCCTTTTTTGGTTCTTCTTTTGTAGCTGGCTTCTCTTCATACTTCAAACCGCACATGGGACAGGAATCAAGTGAACTCTCAAACACAGCGCCGCAGAGGGCACATGTTCGTCGTCCATGGTCCACAATTGCTTCCTTTTCCTCCCTGCCTTCCTTCGGTTTAGGTTTCTGCTCGGACAGAATAGTGTCTTTAGCCCTCTTTATTTCTGCCATTATCTTATCAACAGCATCTTTCTGGGATTTTGCGAGTTTTTCAGCAGCAAGCCCAGAAACATTTTTTTCAATTACATCGAGAACCCTGACAAAATCGCTTCTAAGCAGATTCTCCCTTTCTGCCAGTTTCTTTTCAACCTCTGCATTTACCCTCCTTGCAATCTCTTCCTCAGATGCCTTTAGCTTTTCCTCCATCTCCTTCAGTTCTTTTTCCACTTTCAGCACCCTGAACTTCTTAATTTTTGCTCTCTGCTCTGGGGATATTTGTGGTGCGCCTAGGGGCAGATTTTCAGTTCCGGGCTTTTCTATTTTCTTCTCAGCAGTTTCCTGCACTCTTGCTGCGCGCAACAGGGCAGAGGACTCTAAACGGGAGAGAATCTCGTTTGCCTTTTTCATGCTGGCGTCAAGTATCTGAGCCTTTCTCTTCAATTCAAGAATATTACTCGCAAACTCCCTACGGTCAATGACACCTAGAACTCGCTTCTCTGTCATCTCAGAAATCATGCTGTAAATTTTTGCACTCTCTTTTTTGAAGCCTGCCAACTTCTTGTTCGTTGCATCGAGGAGTTGCAGCCCCTCCTGAATAAGACGCTTTGCTTCAGGTGACGCTTTATCCAAAATCGCTTTGATTTGCTCTCTTGGCACATTCTCCTCAGCAAGCAAAACAAAAACTTCTGGCATCAGGGCTTCCTGAATTTCCAAGGTTTTGATAAATTTATCTGCATCTGCATACCATGAAGGAATGAAAATCAGTCCACGCCTTGTCACAAGGACATTGTCAACAGGGATCTGGAATGTACTCACTTCATTCTCTAAAACATAGCTCAAAATTTTCCCATCTTTGGATTCAACAATATCTGAAACCATGCCTAGAACTTCGCCATTTTCCTCCAAATAAACTGGTAATCCTACGACCTTTCTCTTTCCCGGCCATATAGATTCCTTCATCCTCTCAAATATTGATTGTGCCACCATAATGATCATGCTATAATCTGACTTGGTGTATATAAAATTTCTTATTTGCATTCGAGAAGTTGTATGTTGTATCCCCTCGCTTCTGCGTATGAAACATAACCTATATATTACCCCATGCTGATTTATATATTGTGCCTGGAGTTGGCGGATGGCTGACGGTGGAAGCTTTCGATTGGCATATACAAAGAAGAAGCTGGATTGGTGGGAACCCCTTACGGGTTTCTTTTCCATGAAGGCTTTTCTTTGCATGCCGAAGAAAATGCTTCCGCTGAGGAAAGTCCCCACTCCTTCAGCTAGGCCGAGATGCGCAAGCATCTATGCCGAGAGGCATGGTAAAGGTGCAGAAAAGACACAGCCAGTCCATTTCCACGCTCTGCTGTGGAAAATCTGTGAACCTCTGCAGGTGAGAAAAAGGACTGGATTTGGTGAAACTACCTTCCCGGCCGGAGCAAGCCCAAATGTGCGGAATGATTGGCTGAGGACCGCAAAGTGGGGCGCATAGTCGAATGCCATCAGAACAG
This sequence comes from Thermoplasmata archaeon, assembly GCA_038874435.1. NCBI lineage: Archaea > Methanobacteriati > Thermoplasmatota > Thermoplasmata > Thermoplasmata archaeon. The sequence continues at coordinate 19,039 of JAVZCK010000001.1, read as the reverse complement.
AATGGGGCTTACTACCAACACCAGGCACAAAAAGGCACATTACCACTTAAAACAATCCTTTTATTTTTCCGCTCTCCTCAATATCCATTTCAAATGCCGCCGGTTTTTTTGGCAACCCGGGCATCAATGAAATTTCTCCAGTTAGAGGCACAACAAAACCACCACCAGCGGAAATTCGAAGGTCTCTCACTGTTATCTTGAAATTCTTTGGTCTTCCCAAAAGGGTAGGGTCATCACTTAAAGAATATTGTGTCTTGGCCATACAAACGGCAAGCTTGCCAAACCCATTTTCCTCTGCTTTTCTAATTGCCTCCTCTGCCTCAACAGTATAGGCCACTGTTTTCGCTCCATAAATTCGTGTTGCAATCGCCTCAATTTTTTCTTTAATTGTTAGGTCTAAGGAATAAAGAAACCTGAATCTGTTTCCCTTTTTTATCACATCAACCACTTTCTGGGCAAGCTCAATGCCTCCGGCTCCACCGCGGTCGGCTACATCCGACACTGCCGCAGGAATCCCAGCATTCTCACAGAGCCGTAAGATTGTCTCCAACTCTTTTGAGTTATCGCCCTGGAACTTGTTTATGGCTACTACCGCAGGCACACCGAACATCTGAATGTTTTCCAGGTGCTTTGAAAGATTTGCAAAACCCTTTTTGATAGCTTCAATGTTCTCGATGCTGAGATCTTTCTTAGCAACACCGCCATGCCATTTCAGGGCCTTAGCGGTAACTACTACAACTACGGCGCTGGGTACGAAACCGCCTGTTCTACAAACAATGTCAAAAAATTTTTCCGCACCAAGGTCTGAACCGAAACCAGCCTCTGTGATAAAATACTCTGACAGCTTGAGACCTAACATTGTAGATATTATGCTGCTAGAACCTGTCGCAATATTTGCAAATGGACCACCATGAACAAACGCAGGTACATGCTCAATTGTTTGCACAAGATTTGGCTTGATTGCATCCTTCAAAAGTAGTGCCATTGCACCAACTGCTTTCAGGTCTGCAGCAAAAACTGGCTTATCCTCAGTCGTATAGCCAACAATAATTTTGCCCAGCCGTTCTTTAAGGTCTGCAAGGTCCTTGGATAGGCAAAGCACAGCCATTACCTCGCTAGCTGCGGTGATGTCAAAGCAATCTTCCCTAGGAATCCCACCAAGTTTCCCCCCGAGACCTATTACCACATGTCTCAATGCCCTGTCATTCATGTCCAAAACTCTATGGAGCGTGATTTTTCTAGGGTCTATTCGGTTTGGATTCCCATAATGAAGGGCATTGTCAACAAGAGCACAAAGAAGATTGTTGGCAGCTCCAACTGCATGGATATCTCCTGTGAAATGCAGATTGATGTCCTCCATCGGAAGCACCTGTGAATAGCCAGCACCCGCAGCACCACCTTTAACCCCAAACACTGGGCCAAGCGATGGCTCTCTAATTCCCAGCATTGCTTTGTATCCTAGTTTTGCAAGTGCCTGGGCAAGTCCAATCGTGGTAGTGGTTTTACCCTCTCCTGCAGGCGTTGGATTTATTGTGGTGACTAGAACCAGTTTGCCATCTTGTTCTGCCCTTAAACTCTCAAAAATTTTGAGATTAACTTTTCCGATGTATTTTCCATAGGGTTCCAGAAATTCCTCATCTATGCCTACAATCTTAGCAATTTCTGATATTGGAAGAAGTTCCGCATTCTGGGCAATTTCAACATTAGAAAGTGACATGATACTACCCTAAAGTAAATCAAACCATTTAGTGACGACCAGTTCTCTCTCAAAGGTCTTTACATCCCTTGTTTCAAGTGTACCTGGCTCGAGGTAGAGCACACCAATTGCCTGCGAAAGCGCAATTCTATCCCTCAGGCTTTGGAGGAATCTAAGGGCCTGAGAATAGGATGTATTAGAGATTATGTATTCAATCCCAGAAATAAACACCACTGCGTTCTTGTTGCTGATAATGAAGTCCTTTACATCACTGTAAATCCCTGCAAGATTTGTGGGCTGAACTGCATAGTCATACTCCTTCTTATCTGCACCTGTGAGCCAGAGAAACCTTGTGTCAATTCCAAAATTTTTCTTGATATGTTCTGGAAACTCTCGTGTAACACAAAGCGTGGGATACCCTGCGGATATAAACTTTCTCAAGCCCTTGTAGAGTTTGGAAACATCGTTTCCTTCATAGAGATAGAATATACCTGTCTCACTAATCCCTATTTTATCAGTAGCTGGAGGAATCTGCGGAGTCACTGATGGAGTTGGAGAATATGTTGCTGCAGTGGGGGATATTTCTCTAGCAAAGTATTTTCCATCCTCTTTGATGCATTCAAATGGAATCTTCTGAATTTCGGAGATGATGCCTGCAATTGCTCCAAGCGTAAAATTAATTTCGGCATACAATTCTAGAAAGTTAATTTCAAGCACACTCCCTGATATTTTTTTGATGCTCACTTTGCAAATGCCCGTTTGTTCCATCAGCTCAGAGACAGTTTTTGGCACTTCGTCGAAGGTTGTGACAAGTTCAATACCCTCTAACACTGATTTTCCGCAACGGTAGCCAAATCTGTACATGATTTCCCTTGCTACTTCCACATCAATCTCAAGGTTAATCTCATCCGCGAGGTCTGTTATGGCACTTGCAGGCACACTTATTAACTGAACTGGCATTTTTTCTACCTCCTCAACAGGAGTTCACCCATTCGTGTAAATGCTTCATTAACGTTCACACCGGTTTTTGCACTTGTGATAAAATATGGCATTCCTTTAGTGGTTGCAAAATTTTCTATTTCCTCCAGACTCACCTGCCAGCTGGGAAGGTCTGACTTGTTAGCTAGAAGAATAGCTGGAACCTTTCCGACAGCATTGTTCAGCGATGAAATCCAGGATTCCAGTTTTTCAAATGTTTCTCTGCGTGTGATATCAAATACGAACAATGCTCCTTCGGTGCCTGAATAGTGTCCTTTGTGGAGTTCGTCGTGATACCGCTGTCCTAAGATGTCCCAGATTATTAAAATTATTTCATCCTCTCCGACCATAACCGATTTCTTAGATATCCTTGCACCAATTGTCTGGATGTAGGTTTCGTTAAAGGTATTATATACAAATCTTTGGATTAAAGCTGTTTTGCCCACTGCACCTTCTCCAAGCAGCGCTATTTTTTTGATCTCTCTCATACAGTTCACCAAATGAAGTTCATGATAAAAAGCTTTTTGCAGGAACCCTTTTCAGGGTGCTTCGCACCCCGATAAGGTTTCATCCAAAAAAAGGGTAGGTTCGGAGATGCTGAAAGCATCTCCTTGACGCAGGTTACCGTAAGGGTGTCAACCCTCGGGGGTTACCGTAAGGGGGCGTAGCCCCCTCGGGAGAAAGTATTTAATACCCTTTGTTCTTAGTTTGCCCCATGGCGATATGGCAAGGTTTACCAAAACGAAGAAAAACAGGTGCGAGAATTAGGTATGCGAGAAAGAAAAGGAAGTTTGAAATTTCCAGAGAGAGGCAGTATGCCATTGTGGGAGTACACAAAGTCAAATTTTATAGAACCAGGGGTGCGAATCGCAAGATTAGGTTGTTGGGCGTCGCGTTCGCAAATGTGGTCAATCCCGAGACAAAGGAAATAAAAAAGGTAAAGGTGCTCGGAGTGATTGAGAATCCTTCGAATCCACACTATGTGCAACGAAACATTGTCACTAAGGGCGCTAAAATTCAGACAGAACTCGGACCTGCCAAGGTTGTTTCTAGACCAGGACAACATGGTGTTGTGAACGCAATCCTCGTCAAATGATTTCTATGCTCAGGGAAAAGAAAGGATTTGTAGTAATCTACCCTGAGTACCTGGATGCGACGCTCAGCAGGAAGGAAGGAAGAAAACTCAAAAAAGAATTTTGCATCCAAAATCCAACCTTAGATAATCTTGTACATGCCCTCAAAAAGCTTCATCTGGATTATGAGATAGAGAAAGACAAACATTATCCACCTGATGCTTATCGTAAGCGTGGCAGGGTGCTCGTAAAAAAAACAGGGAGCAAACTTGAAACCCTAGAAAAAATTGCAAAGGTGCTGAGGAGTTGAGATGTACACCTTTTTCTTTGTTGGAACAGCAGGAGCTGGTAAATCCTCACTAGTGGCAGCATTCCAGCAATGGATGGATATTCATAAATATGATTCAATCATTGTGAACCTTGACCCTGGTGCAGAAGTTTTGAAATATAATCCAGACATAGACATTCGGGAATGGATAAGTATCGAAGAAATAATGCGGGAACATGAACTGGGTCCAAATGGAGCCCAAATTGTAGCTGCAGACCTTCTCGCAATGAACGTACCAGAGGTAAGAAACTACATTGAAAAGTATGGTGCGGATTATGTGCTTGTTGACACGCCAGGACAAATAGAGCTTTTTGCGTTCAGAGAGGCGAGTAAACATGTGGCTGATGGATTATCGTCAGGACATTCCATACTTGTCTATCTCCTTGAACCAACACTTGCCAAAACCCCAACTGGGCTCGTTTCTCTGTTGATGCTTGGAGCCACTATTCAATACAGATTCAAATACCCACTGGTAAATGTGCTTAGCAAGTGTGACCTTCTAACCACGGAAGAGATTGAAAAAGTGGTCTCTTGGTGTGAGGAACCCTACAGATTGTATGAATCGATTAGCAGGGATTCAAGAGTGGACGAGATCCCCGTGACTACCGAATTCTTCAAAGGCCTTGAAAACCTTGGTGTGTTCTCAAAAATTATTCCTACCTCTAGTATTGACTTGACTGGAATGGAGGATGTTTTCAATACCCTTCAGCAATCCTACATGGGCGGAGAGGACTTTGAATGAGATTTATTGCCGAGAACTCGGGCTAAACTAATGATTGCTGGGAGCAGAATCACAATGGCTGCTAGAAGGTAAATATATTCTGCTGTGAGAACAGAAACTCCATAGAAAAACAAGAGTGAAAAAACTGTACTTGTAATCGCAGTGCCTGAAACAACAATGTAGAAAACTGTTGTAGAATTGAGTTTCAGGATTTTACCGAGGATTGTAGTGACGAGTGGTCCAAAGCCCTGAAGTGGGATTAGATGAAAGAGAAACAGAAACAGTTTCCAGTCATTCCTTAAATACCTAAAAACTCTCAAACTGAGCTTATTCACCATATTGTGGACAAGGTCTATTTTCATCACACGGTTATATTGGAAAATGACCACAAGTGCTATGAATGCATCCAGAAATACTGAAAGTGCCGTGGTAAACCCCACTGCAAAAACAAGGCCATAGGTGCGAAGTATCGCAACTGAACCGAGTATCATTCCTTCCTTTGGCACAACACTTACTATGTAGAGGAAAGAAAGAGCAAGAATTGCACCTGCCTCGACCCTGAAAAGAAGAAAAAGGGTAATGATGAATAACAGAAACACAATGCCAAGTATTGTTGTTCTTACATCAAGCACCCTGTTTTTTTCTGGCTCTTTCCCTCTCATCTAACTCCTTCCATGTAATGTATGCCCTCTGAATTGCAGTTATGTGCCCCATTACAGCAAAGAAAAGCATCACAAGTTCAAGAAATGTGAAGGTGTGTGTGTATCCATAAATTGTCAGTTCAAGCCCAAAATAGTTTTGGTAAGGATTTGTGAGAAGCGTGCACTGAATCCATGGCGCAAGCACCAGAATTATCAACCTATCTGCTCTTGAAAGAAAGCCAGTATATTTTCTTCCACAGCCAACCGCTTGAGCTTGAGTCCCCATGTAACTTGCAAAAAGGACGCCGACAACAGCAAGCAACCCTATCACCGGATCACATAAACCGGTTAGCATTACTCCTCCAATAATGAAGAAATCTGCATAACGGTCCAAAACATGGTCTAAAAAGTCGCCCCTTTTACTCGCCTTCCTGCTCATCCTGGCGATTTTTCCATCTAACACATCAAAAAATCCATTGAGAAAGATAAACAGTGAGGCGAGGTTGAGGAAATACACATTTACACGAACCAGGATGAAAGAAATGAGTGCTAGAATTGAACAAAGAAAAGCTAGTACTGTCATTGAATTAGGGTCTGTATTCTCAAAGTACTTCGCAATCTTCGAAAGATATGGGTCTACCTTTTTTCTGTAATTTTCTAACATTTTCCTTCCTCTGGACCAACTTGAGGAAATCCTCGCTCCAGTTGATTTTGCCTGGTGGACATTTACCTCTACCTCTAACCATTTCCATTATCTTGTCTGCAACTTCATCGGGCTTTGTGAATGTCGTATCAATTTCTGAGACGGGTTTTCCACTCTCCAATGCCTCAATTAATATTAAATCTATTGCTTCCGCTTCAACATTCTCCCAGATTTTCTTAACCCTCCATTTCTTTCTTTTTAGGCGAGAGTAAAGCACCGTGGGAGCACAACGGAGCACCACAATTTGTGTGACACAAGAAATGAGATGTGCCAGATGCCCCTCTATAACTACATTCATCTCCATTTTTCTGCATTCCAGCTCAATTTCTTTCCCGAGTAACTCTATATCCAGTTCAAATGTATCCTCGCCTTTGATGTATGCTCCCAGGGCACCGCAGTATCTCGCAAAACTCCGAATGTCGACTATTTTTAACCCTCTCTTTCGTAATTCCTTCGCAACTGCAGTTTTCCCAGTGCCAGGTGTTCCAGTAAGCGCAATAATTTCCAATTTCTATCCCCCTTTTAATTCGGCCTCGATTTTTCTTTTACACTCCTGAACCTTCTCCTTGGACATTAGCGGTATAAGTGCAGGAACAATGTATTTTTCCACTATCATTTCCATATCTACAGGTGTGAGATTTTCTTTAGGTATCCCTGCTTTAGACACTGCTTTTCTAGTAATTATTTCGGCTAGGAAAGGCCCAATGTAATCTTCAATCGTTTTCTGCGTTTTTTCAAACACTTGTGTAGACATTTTCCCAATTAGCATCTGTAAATCGCTACATTATATAATCGTTTTGAAACCATGCTGACAGATTAAAAAATCTTAAATATGTTGGAGTTGATATGGTATCGATGGGTATGTCTGAAGAAGAGAACATGGATGAAATGAACCGTGCACTAGCAGAATTCACGAAGATTCCGGGTGTAGGCCTTTCAAAAGCAAAGAAGCTGTATGAGATGGGGTATAAAACTGTAGATGACCTGAAAAAGGCATCATTTGAGGAACTGGCAAATATAAAAGGTATCGGAGAAAGCAGGGCAACACTTATCAAAAATTATTTTGCTGAACTAGAAGAAAAGGAAAGAAAGAAAGAGGAAGCTAAAGTCGAAGGTACTAGCGAACAAGATAAGGAAATTAAGCCCGAGGGTGGAGAAACTAAGCCGGAGATTATTGGCGATGAAGAAAAGAAGGGAGAAGCGAAGCCAGAGGAAACGGTGCCCCAAGAAAAAGAAGAAGGTGCTGGGAAAGAAGAAAAAGCGGAAGAAGTTGGGAAAAAGGAAGTGACAGAAACCGAAGAAGAGATTGCAAAAATGGAAAAAGAACTAGAAGAAGTGGAGAAGGTGCTCGAAACAACGAAAGGGAAGGAAGCTAAGATTGTCTTCGAGAAGAAGGTAAAATCCAAAGAAGGTTTGATAAATGGGCTTAAGGCAAAACCCTCACCAAGGAAGACAAAGAAAATATCGCCAGGTACAAAGATTGGTGTGGCATTCTTGGCGTTACTCTTGATTTTATCATCTGTATTTGTCCTCTGGTATGCTCTTCAGCCCGCTGGTAGAATTAAGGTAGATGGTAGCCTAGAGGACTGGGAGGGTATTGCAAGATACACAGATACTCAACCCGTGTTCAACATGGACATCAACCTGAACGAATACAGTGTTTACTACGAAAACGAGCGGATATACTTTTACGGCAGGGTTTCTGGCACCTTGTTCAATGGTGCTAACAATGGCTACGATGCTTTGATAATTTTTGTGGATACAGATGCAGATTCTAACACCGGCTACAAAATAGAGAATCTGGGCGCAGATGCGAAGATTGAAGTTTCTGGTTATGCGGGTGAAATCCGCTCTGCCGTTGCCTCAAGATTCATTGAACAGAGTGCTTCCTCAAAGCCAGAATTGAATTACAGTGCCTGGGAGAATACTGGCGAGGTAAGAGCTGAGAAGACCGATAAGCTTGTTGAAGGGTATGCCAAAATTGCTGGCTTGAACAACCCAGTGAGTTTGGTGTTGATGCGACACTATGAGGGCAGTGCTTATGCAGAGAAGCGGGGCATGGCACTAGTGGGCAAAACAGAAGGAAGTTTGGTGGTTTACCAGAATTTTATTGGCAATGATGTGGTGAATGCAGATGCTGATGTTCTCGAGCTAAGACTGGTTGCAAAGGGCAAGGCGGTGCATGTGGAGAGTTTGAGCGTGGAGAATGCAAACCTGGATTTGCCGAAAAAAGATTTGGGAGTGAACGAAGAACTTACCGTGAGATGCAAGGCAAAGAGCTTGAGTGATGGTAATGCGTATGCGTTTGCAGTTTCCACCGTGGACACAAATGTCCCTTACAGAATTGTGGGCAATGGTGGAAAGGCATACTTTGGTTCTCTGCCTTCGGGCATTGTTATAGACGGTGCATTTGGTGACTGGCAGAGTGTGCAGAAAGGCGTTGATGTGTCTGGTGATGCTGATAAAAACATTGATTTGCGGGAGTATGCAAGTGCAATTGCAGGCAAGGCATACTTCTACATGGCTGTTGATGGCACAATGCTGGCTGGCTGCGAAATCCCTGTGCTTGGTGCCAGACCACCAGTGCAGCCGGGACCACCGATACCAGTGGTGATAAAAGAAAATCTTGGCATGGATGTGGCAAGAGTTTACATTGACTTGATGAACTCCACAATCAACACCTTCAATCCAGCAATGATTTCCCATGGTTATCTGATTGAGTTACAAGGGAGGAATGGGCAGGTAATCAGTGCAAAGGCATGGAAGTGGGAGAATGGTGTTAAGGCAGAGGAAATCCAGAATCCAAACATTGCTCATGGTTTGAGCGATGGGAAAATAGAGTTCAGTGTTGGGCTTGACACACTACCAGGCATTGATGGAAACTCCAAATTCTACTTTGAGATGAGTAACTGGCTCGGACAGAAGGACGCAAGCGAGATTGCGTATCTTGTGGGAAGGGAAGGTGTAAGGGTTGGCGGTGATGGAAGTTATGGTTCCACACTTCTCACGGAATTTACAGGCAGTTATAACAAGGTAGTGCTTGTGAACGACCGCTACACTTCGACCACAAAAGGTGCGTTACGGCTGGAAAATAATACAGTGGCTTACACACCTGCAGATGGAAACGGAGATGGAACACCCGACACAGATGCAAATGGAAACCTCACTGTTAGCGCCTCCGTGAACTGGGCAAATGGAACATACTATTTCAGACATTTGAGAATCACAAGCACAGGCAACATTTCTAACACAACCTCAACCCAGTATATGGTTACACTAAAAATTTATGCGGAAGTAATAGAAATTGAGGCAGGAGGCACAATCTATCTGGTAGGTAAAGGAGGAGTGGGTGGTGCTGGAGGATATTGGGCTGGTGCGGATGTTGCAGCATACCAGGGGCAGGATGGGAACACAGGGAATGCTGGAGCCCAGGGTAACAGAAACGCCAATGGTGGTGGCGGTGGAGCCGCAATTACTACCCAGGATAATAATGAAGGTGGCTCTGGTGGTGGTGGAGCTGCTCACCAGGTAAATGGAGGGGATGGAGGAATTCACGGTGAAACTAACGGTAATGGCAGTCCTGGGTATGGAGGGATTGCTTATGACACTGCTCCTAGTGCTCTTGATGTGAAACCAGGCTCTGGTGGCGGTGGCGGAGGCCGCGGCAGAGGTGCTAACGGAGCAGCTGGAGGTCGTGGTGGGGATGGTGGTGGTGCAGTTATCCTGAATGCATGGAACATTTACATTGCAGGAACGATAAATGCAAGTGGTACAAATGGCAATAATGGTTTGAATGCTGTCGATGGTGCTGGTGGTGGCGGTGGCGGCGGTGCAGGTGGCGGTGTTCTTATTGTTGGCTGTAATGTTACCGTAACCTCCTCAGCAAAAATTGATGTTTCTGGTGGAAATGGTGGCAATGGTGGAAGTTCTAGCAACAGAGGAAATGGCGGTGGCGGTGGCGGCGGTGCAGGTGCTGCTGGTGTGATCTGGATATATTATGATAATGCCGGGAATATAGACACTACTGGTTTCAGAGTTGTTAACGGAAATCCCGGTGCTGGCGGAAGTGACACAAACAATCCTCCAGGTTATCCCGGTAATCCTGCAGGTATATTACCATATCCTCCATATACCATTACCCAACAAATCTTCACTTCTCGTTTTGGTTATTCCAGTACTGGCTACTATGAATCCCCTGTTTACGATGCGGGCAGAATTGCACTCTGGCAACAACTCATATGGACACATGATACGCACTTCACAGGAACAAGCGCAGAAATTCTTGTCAGATGTGCAAACGATACTGGGAGTTTGAGCAGTACCTCATGGAGTTCCATTGCAACATATAGCGGTTCTGGAGTATCCACAACTACTGAAGCTCTTCCTTCTTCTTTCTTTGCACGCTTTTTCCAGTATAATATTACGCTCAAAACAACAAATTCACAAAATTCCTCAACAGTTTACAGTGTCTTCCTCACATGCCATAAACCAAAGCTTCTGATTGCCAACATCACATTCAATCCTCTCTTTACAATAAGCCAAAAGGTTGCCTTGTACAATAATGACACCATGCTCTTAATCTACTCCAATCTTTACCTGAATGCAAGTGGAAATTCATACTCCACTGGCCCAGTCACCATTAACCCAGGGCAATGGCTCGAAATTTCTGTAGGGGTAGGCTTCTTCAAATCCATAGCAACCTCCGGAGATTACCTATTCCTCAACGACACTACATCAGGCATTGCAGGCAAAGCACCCAATGGTATAGTGGACTTCGTGAACTGGACAGATGCAAAGGGCAATCCTCCGCCTTCAGACGGTGGCATCGCCGCAGCCAATCTTGAGTGGAACGATGGACCAGTGAATTTAAATGGATTTGACATAACAACCGATGAAGGGATAAATCGCACCCAGAGCACTGGTGTGCCTGATGATAATGACGAGTATAAGGACTGGGTGACGACATCAGAACAGAGTTTGATTGTGCTGCTAAGTTTGCCGTTACTGCTTGTAATAATATTGCGGCATCGCAGAAAACGCAAACTGTAACTATTATATACCCATAATGCAATACAGGATTGGATGTTGAGGAACAGGAAAGGCGCCTTAGAGGGACTTCCCCTCTACCTGCTGATCATGGTTATAATAATTGCTCTGGGCACAGGGATTATCTGGGGATATCTCCAGTACTTTAATAAACCCAATCTGAAAACCCTTGTAGTAGAGCCAAAGCAGATTCCAAACAACATCCAGAGCACAATTGAATTCTGGGCTTATGACAACAAGAACTCCCCACTCCAGGATGTGGTGATTGAGTTGAAGGGCGTGAATGTAATCAACGCTGATAAAATCACAAGAACAGATGCCAAGGGCTATGCAAAAGTGACAATCACGCCAGTTATAGATGGCTACGAGGACTCGGGCAGCATCAGGGTGACTGCAACCTACACAGGTGGCACAGCACCCCAGGAACTTCATGAAACGATTGTAGTTGTGAGGTGAAAAAAATGAGAAAGAGATTAACAAAGAAAGGTGTGCTCGATCTGCCAATGCGGCTATTGATAATTATGGTCATCCTTGGGATCACTATTCCAATCATTATTGGTGGATTCATGTACTTCACGAGAATCCAGAAGGAAAATCAGCTTGATGCAAGAATTAACGAATTGAAAATGCAGATTATCCAGGTCTACAGAGGCGGTGAAAACACAGATATTCGTGTGGACATAGAATTTCCTGCGGAAACCGCATACATACACATTGGTGGCTCTCTCAGTGGCTCAGACGAAAAATACCGCATTGAATACAAGATCTATGCCACAATAAGAAGTTATGCGGTGCTGGATGGTGCCAAGAACATTCCAATGTGCTCTGATACGGGCGGCACCCTTGAGATTGGGGGTGCAAAGTACGCCTTGAGCTTGAAAAAACTGACATACCCGAACGACATTGACGGCGACGGCTCTTACCCTGACTTTTATGTTCAAATAAAGGTGCTTCCGGTGTGAACATGTGGGAGTTCGTCTCTTCAAAAGTTGTGGTCACAGCGACTGTGCTTATCCTGATTTCAGTTGCAGTGGGGTTCTTTTTGAACCAGCGAGAAACAAACTACACCTACACTGAGATGAATAATGTGGTCAATGTGATTGGAAATGGCGTGAATGACATGATTTCAATTCAGGCAGATGCAAACATGACCTTTACCTACGATACAAAAGCACCGTTTGGCACCCACCTGCCTGGTTTAATCAATGGCAAAGCCTACAAACTTGAATTTACGAAAGACCAGGTAGTGTTAAGGCGAGAGAATGCCGCCGTCTCATTCAAATTTGCGGCTAAAATTCATCTTTGGAAATGGACAATTTTGACACCAGAACCAACAAAAAGTGATATTTATATCCAGGACACAAATCACCCTTCGCTAACTCTCGATTCTGGCAAAGATTTCATTGTGGAAACCAAGAGATTGCTAGTAGATGGAGAATATCAATACCACACTTTTCTCTATGCTAAGTAATCTCCCTAACTTCCTTTACCATCATAAGCGGATAATCCATCTCCTCAATATGTTTCATCTCTGCAATGACTTCCACATTCTCGTAGTGTATCACGAGGAGAACCTGGAGCATGCTTCCTGTTAGCGTCAGATAGTCATATTCGTCTCGCTTTGTGCGAAGTTTTTCCTTCCGAATCTGGACCTTCACATCCTTGACGAATGGCTGGATTCTGACTCCATTCTCTATTGCCTTCTCAAGCGATTCCACATTTTCCATGCTCACAGGTGTGCCAACAAACTGATGATATACAGTTGCCAGCTTGATTCCTGCCTCAAAGCATGCTCTTTCTCTTGCGTTGCAGTTGAAATACTTCTTAGCCCTGTCCATTTTTATTCCCCCTTCTCAAAATCAATGGCGAACCGAGTATGTAGATTAGCAGTAACCCCAGGGAAAGCACTGCATTCCCGACAGCAAACCAGTGAATTTGGAATTTAATCCCGATGAGGGTGAAAAAAATGCAGATGCCGGCAAATGCGCTGAGCCAGAGATATAAACCCTTCCTTGCCTTTGGATACTCAATGTCAGTTATCATCAGGAAAGCAAAACCACACATGGGCAAAAGCACAAGAAGATGGTTCTCACTGAAAACCCCAGCAGGACCAAAGAGGAGCGAGAGTGCTACGCCTGTCATTGCAGCTGCAGGTGTCGGCAGTCCATAGAATACAGGGGCTTTGTAACCACTTAAACTGAATTTTATGAGCCGCATCAAGCCGAAGAACGCAATAAGGCAGGATGCAAGCACTGAAAGAAAATTCTGGAAATCCACAAAAGCACTGCCTCGCTGAAGCGAGTAGAATTGATGGTAGAGCAGGAAGGCTGGTGCAAAGCAGAAGGAAATCGTGTCTGAAATTGAATCCAGAAATCTGCCGGCGTTGTGCTTAGAAGGAAATTTTCTCGCAAGATAGCCATCCAGACCATCCAGCATTGCCCCGCATAGTATGAAAAGACACGCAGCCAGAAAGTTTCTGTCCAGTGTGTAGATTATTGCAAAGAAGCCACACATTCCATTTCCAAGCGTGGCAAGGTCCGCAACCGAGATTTTAGTTATCCACCGCATCCTTCCATACCCCTATTGTGGTTTCTCCAGCTTTTACCTTTTCACCTTTTTTCACCTGAAGCACAGCATCTGGTGGAAGATAGAGTTCAACCCTTGAGCCGAAAAAGATGATGCCAATTCTCTCGCCTTTCTTTACCACATCTCCTGGCTTCACATAGGTGGAGATTCTTCTGGCAAAGATTCCTGCAATTTGAACAATTCTCAAGCGCCCGTGTCTTGTTTCCAGCTCAATTACTGCATGCTCGTTCTCTCTCACCTTGCTTCCGAACGCAACTCCGTGTTTTCCAGGAAAATGTTTCACACTAAGAATTTTACCCTGCTCAGGAGAACGGTTCACATGCACATCATGCACATTCATGAAAATACTTAGAAACTTGCCACCATCACGCTCGCAAGCATCGGTGACAACACCGTCAGCAGGAGACACAATGCCGTCGCCAATTTTTCGCTCAGGGTCTCTGAAGAACCAGGCAAAGAATAGGAGTGCAATAAAGAAAACAAGTGCCAATCCTGTGAAAAATTGCCAGAAAATTCCAAGAACCATCGTAATTGAAGCAATGAGGGCAAGCCCACACAGAACGCTTTTGCCTGCACTTGCAAACATCGGGCATGAATACTTGCAACTGTATTTATTGGTTGTGGGCTACCGCCTCAATAAATGTTATATCCCCTCTCTGTTTCCCTTTGGATGTGGGAACATGGCGAATGCAGTGTTCAACGAAGTTAAGGCAAGAAAACATCCTGAACTGGAAAAAGAAATTCTCTCATTCTGGGAAAGGGAAAACATTGAAAAAAAAGTAAGGGAAAAGATGAAAGGCGGCAAGATTTTTGTTTTTTGCGAGGGCCCGCCCACAGCCAACGGCATGCCCCACATAGGACATGTGCTCACCAGAACTTCGAAGGACGCCTTTCTCCGCTACAAAGTGATGAATGGTTATGAAATTTTTCCCTACAAAGCGGGCTGGGATTGTCATGGTTTGCCTGTGGAAATTGAGGTGGAAAAAGAATTGAAAATCTCTGGGAAAAAGAAAATTCTGGAGTTTGGAATTGATAACTTTAATGCCAGATGCAAGGCATCTGTGTTCAAATACAAATCTCTCTGGGAGGCAATGAGTAAGCGGATGGCATTCTGGCTGGATTATGAGCATCCTTACATCACCATGGATGATGCCTACATAGAGAGCGTGTGGTGGTCGCTGAAGGAACTCTGGAAACGAAATTTGTTGGAAAAATCATATTACATTGTGCCTTACTGTCCCCGCTGTGGAACCCCACTTTCAAGCCACGAAGTGGCTCAGGGCTATGAGACAGCAAAAGACCCTTCCATTTATGTGAAGTTTAAAGTGCTGGAAGAGGATACTTTCTTTCTCGTCTGGACAACTACACCATGGACATTACTGTCTAACCTCTTGCTTGCGGTTAAGCCAGATGTGGATTATCTGTTGGTTGAGAAGGACGGCGAGAAATACTACATTGCAGAGGCACTCGCCACACAAGTCCTTGGTGATTTTGAAACGATTAAAAAAGTAAAGGGCAGTGATTTGTTGGGAAAGAGATACGAACCACTTTATCCCTATGGGAAAAAGCTGGGAAAAGTGCATTATGTAGCTGCTGGTGATTTTGTTGGTACTGAGGAAGGCACAGGCATTGTCCACATTGCTCCCGCTTATGGTCTTGACGACTACGAACTTTGCAAGAAGGAAAATGTGCCCTTGCTCAATCTTGTTGATGAGACAGGAAAATTCATTGAAAGCGTTGAGAACTATGCAGGAATGTTTGTGAAGGATGCAGATAAGCAAATTATTCAGGAATTGAAGGAACGAGGGATTCTTTACAAAGCAGGAACGGTAGAACACACTTACCCATTCTGCTGGCGCTGTGATTCGCCACTGCTCTACTATGCGTTAAACACATGGTTTATAAGAACCTCAAAGTTGCGAGAACGCCTTATTGCTAACAATGAGCTCATAAACTGGGTGCCTGAACATCTGAAACATGGACGATTTGGCAATTTCCTTGAGGAGGTGAAGGACTGGGCATTAAGCAGAAACCGTTTCTGGGGCACACCATTGCCCATCTGGCGCTGCAAATGTGGGCATGAGATATGCATTGGCTCGAAGAAAGAACTGGAGGAGCTTGCTGTCGAACCCCTGCCTCCTAATTTTGAACTCCATAGACCATTTGTTGACAATGTTAAGATTAAATGTGAGAAGTGCGGCGATTTGATGAAACGGGAGGAGTATGTAATTGATGGCTGGTATGATTCTGGTAGTGCCCCATTTGCCCAACTCCACTATCCTTTTGAAAACAAAGAACTGTTCGAAACGCGGCGACCTGTTGAATTCATAAGCGAGGCATTAGACCAAACAAGGGGCTGGTTCTACACGCTCCACGCCGTAAGTACCCTGCTGTTTGACATGCCTGCATACAAGAATGTGGTTTGCCTCGGCCTAATCCTGGATGACAAAGGCCAGAAGATGTCAAAGAGCAAGGGGAATGCTGTGGAGCCAATGGCTGCCTTTGAGAAAATGGGTGCGGATGTGATCAGGTTTTACTTCTATCTAACACCGCTCTGGAACACAAGTAGGTTTTCTGAAGCAATGGTGAATGCAACAGCAGGAAAGATGTTCAATACATTGATGAATGTCTATTCCTTCTTTGTGTCTAACGCAAATGTGGATGGTTTTGTGCCTGCTGGCAGAGAACCCAAGGACTTGCTTGATGTCTGGTTGATTTCAAGATTGTACAGCACGGTTAAGGCAGTGCGTGAGGGCTTTGACACTTACAATGTTCACATTGGAGCAAGAGCTATTGAATCGCTTGTTTCGGACATCAGCAACTGGTATCTGCGGCTTTCAAGAAGAAGGTTCTGGGAAGACACGGATTCAAAAATTGAGGGCTATGAGACACTTTACACAGCGCTCACAACTCTTGCAAAATTGCTCGCACCTCTGGCACCATTTACAGCAGAAGAAATTTATCAGAATCTGGTGCGAAATGTGAAGAAAGAGGCACCTGAGAGCGTCCACCTCTGCGAATTTCCAGTTGTGGATGAGAGCAAAATCAAGCCGGAAATTGAGATGCAGATGCAGAAGGTGATGGAACTTGCAGAGGTGGGAAGAAACCTGCGGCAGAGCAAGGGCATAAAGTTGAGACAGCCACTTTCAGAACTCTTTGTTGTGGCTTCTGCAGAGGAGACAAAGGCACTTGAGCCCTACATCCAGTATCTTGCTGAAGAACTGAATGTGAAGAAAGCAATGCTCTCAGAGACAGTGCCTGCTGGTGATGCTTACATTACAGGAGAGCATGAGAACTTTAAGATTGTGCTCAACATCCAGATTGATGAAAAACTGAAGTATGAGGGATTAGCAAGGGAAGTGGTGCGACGGATTCAAACCCTGCGGAAAGCCCTCAACCTTGAATACACCCAGAAAATTGAGACGGGCTATGAGGCCTCGCCTGAAATCGAGAAGGCAATAGAGGTTTTCAGGGACTACATCATGCACGAAACTCTTTCAGATAAACTAGAGAAAGGTGAAAATTCTGGCAAAATGGAAAAATGGAAAATTCAGGAGATGGAATTAGCCATCTGGGTAAAGCCGTTATGAACCCCACAGTGCACTGAAATATTCCTCGTATTTCTGTGCCAGCTTCTCATCTGTAATCGCCACATTTGCCTCATGGTTCTTATTGACCGCAGAATAACTCCAGTTTGTAGAACCAACAATCACAGTTTTGGAATCAATTATTATGAGTTTTGTGTGGGTGGTGATGCTTGGAGAGTCAAATTTCACATGCACTCCATTGTTCATCAGATACTGGGCTGTGAGTGTGTTGTTGCTCGTTATCATCTGATTAGAGGGGTCCGTGTCCAAGAATACCTTCACATCCAGTCCTGCCTTAGCTTTTGCCACAAGAATGTTCACGAGGTTCTTTATTTCGTTGGTATCCTCATACCAGAAAACCACATACATTGTCATGTGAATACTTTTGTTTGCACTCTGTAGTAAGTCAAATGCCGCCTGGTAATACTGCCTGTCGTTCATCACAATTGCAGTGTAGTTTTCAGGCAAATTCGTGGTCTCTGGCCTGTTAAGGCTAGCAAGGTACTGGGCAACGATGAAGCCTGCTACAAAGCAGAGCAACATGAGCAAACCATAGATTTTTCGCATGTGGGGAGAAAAGGCCTTGAGGTATATGAGGTTAAGGTTATCCTAAGGTAGCCGCATGAGGCGGCTTAATTGTTCCCCATGGGATTAACTACTACAAATAGTTAATCTTCCGAAATCCTTATATACTCATTGAAGTATAGCATAAATAGAGCGTAAAAACAAGCACTCTCTCTTAAAATCACGCTGCACTCATCACCCCTACACTTTTTATTTTTTTGCAGTGTTTGATACAAAGACCTGACTCTGTGAATACACCGATAGTTTTTAATCGGAGCGGTGCCTAAACCGGATTGATGGAGTTCAACCCATACGCAATCCCGCCAATTCTGTCAATGATAATCCACATATTCCTCCTAATCTATCTTATGGCTTACACTAAATCCAGAAATATAAAGAAGGCATTCGCACCCTTTTTTATATCAGCAGTAATATGGGCAGGTGCAGAATCTGTGTTGCGATGGTTTGTAGTTACTGAAGAAAATTATAGAATGCTTTGGTGTTACCCTTATGCACTGCTCATGGCGAAAATTATGGCTCTTGGTGTGACTGCACTCATATTATCAGGGGTCTATCTTTCTTTCCTTTATCCAATGAGAAGAGTTGCTGAAAAACAGGAAAAAATCCTTGCTTCCATACTTGCTTTGGGTTTAGCCATTATTGCTCCAATTACCTTCTTTACACCCGCTATGGTAGAAGATGTGATGTATTATTGGGCTGGCTATGGCACTGACTTTGGGGATTTGCTCACATATCTGCTACCTATTATATTCATAATCTCACTGGTCATTTTCTATAACTTCTATTACTCATATACCCATGCAAAAACAAAAGTTGAGAAAAAGCAGATACAACTTTTAGCTCTCGGTGCTGCACTGTTCGCTATCACGGCGATTCCAACAGGAATACTGCCAGAGTACATGCCGAACAAAAGTTTTATCATACCCGGGATGCCAGCAGGCAATTTCTACATAATCTTCCTTGACATTTTCCTGCTTTATGGAGCTGCAAAATACAAATTGTTCACAGTTGAGGCAGTTGTGGAAAATGGTGTCAAGGATATGCCAATGCCAGAAACTGCGAAAACCATAGAGCCAGGCGATGTAGTGCTCGTTG